>NZ_JBHWDU010000109.1:0-22007 GCF_042734825.1 Kitasatospora sp. NPDC059648
CCCGGCGGCCTTCCGCCCCCGGTTACCCGCCGGGGGCCCCGGCCGCCGGGGGCGCGGGGGGGTCTGCTCCGCCGGGACCGGGGCGCCGGTCGGCCGAGGAGTCCGCCGCCGTGGCCGGCGGGCCCAGGGCGCCGGAGGACGGCCCTAGACGTTCTGCCCCGCGAGGTCGGAGGACGGCGGGAACCGGTGCCACACCCGGTGGCCGGCGAGCAGATCGATGAGCGGTGGCACCACCTCGTCCGGTCCGAGGCCCGCGAGGACGCCGGGGGCGTTGGTGGCGATGCCCGCGGCCTGCAACGCGCTCTGCCCGCCCGCCGCCGCGACGAGGGGCTTGGAGTGGCGGTAGGCCTCGGTGAGCATGAGCACCAGTCGGGGATCGATGCCGGAGGAGTCCGGCTGCGGGGTGCCCGCCTTGGCGTCGCGGGCAGGGTTCGCCCCCTGGGCCGGGCCCGGGGCGCCGACCAGGACGATCGCGTCGAACTCCACCGAGCGCGCGGTGTCGAACGTCCGTTGCACGGCGAGGGGCTCGGCGTCGCCGCCCGTCCGGAGCTCGCCCCCGGCACCGGCGATCACCAGGGGGACCAGGCCGGCCGAGAGCACGGCCCGGCGTACGGTGGCCAGCGCTCCGGGGTCGTTCCCCGCGACGAGGCCCACGACCCGCCCGTCCACCGGCCAGGTCCGGCCGAGCTGGGAGAGGGCGGGACTGGGCCGCACCTGTCCGGGCGGCTCGGTGGGCTCGGGCGCCGGCAGGCCGAGCCCGGCGGCCACCTGGGCGCACAGGTCGGCGTCGATCCTGGCCAGCACCTGGAGGCCGCGCTCCTTGACGGCCTGCTCGTAGCACTTGCCGAGTTCGAAGGTGTACGCGGCGATGATGTGCTCGCGCTCCACCGGGCTCATGCTCGCCCAGAACAGGCGCGGCTGGCTGAAGTGGTCCGCGAAGGAGGCCGGCGCCTCGCGCACCTTGGCGGCGGAGGCCACCGGCGTCGGGTACTCGATGAAGGCGTGCTCTCCGGCCCCGGCGAAGAACGGGCAGCCGCCGTCGAGCGAGTTCGGCTTGTAGGGCGCTACGCCGGAGTGGACGGCGTGCTGGTGGAACCCGTCGCGCAGCATGTCGTTGACGGGGACGTGGGTGCGGTTGATCGGGATCTGGGCGAAGTTCGGGCCGCCCAGCCGGGTGATCTGGGTGTCGAGATAGGAGAACAGCCGCCCCGACAGGAGCGGGTCGTCGGTGATGTCGATCCCCGGCACCAGGTGCCCGGGGTGGAAGGCGACCTGCTCGGTCTCGGCGAAGAAGTTGGTGGGATTGGCGTTGAGGGTGAGCAGCCCGACCGGGCGCACCGGTGCGAGCTCCTCCGGCACGATCTTCGTCGGGTCGAGGAGGTCGATGCCCTCGAAGGTCTGCTCGGGGGTGTCGGGGAAGGTCTGGATGCCGAGCTCCCACTGGGGGAAGGCCCCTGCCTCGATCGCGTCCGCGAGGTCCCGGCGGTGGAAGTCCGGGTCCGCCCCAGCGACAAGCTGGGCCTCCTCCCAGACCATGGAGTGCACGCCGAGCTTGGGCTTCCAGTGCCACTTGACGAGGGTGCTCGCGCCCTCCGCGTTGACCAGGCGGAAGGTGTGGATGCCGAAGCCCTCCATGGTGCGGAAGGAGCGCGGGATGCCCCGGTCGGACATGTTCCACAGGGTGTGGTGGGTGGCTTCGGTGTGGAGGGTGACGAAGTCCCAGAAGGTGTCGTGCGCGGACTGGGCCTGCGGGATCTCCCGGTCCGGGTGGGGCTTGGCCGCGTGGACGACATCGGGGAACTTGATCGCGTCCTGGATGAAGAACACCGGGATGTTGTTCCCGACCAGGTCGAACACGCCCTCGGAGGTGTAGAACTTCGTCGCGAAGCCGCGGGTGTCACGGACGGTGTCCGCCGAGCCGCGCGAGCCGAGCACCGTGGAGAAGCGCACGAACACCGGCGTCTCGACGTCCTCGGCGAGGAACGCGGCCTTGCAGACGGCTCCGGCCGTCCCGTACCCGCGGAAGACGCCGTGGGCGGCCGCGCCCCGGGCGTGGACGACGCGCTCGGGGATGCGCTCGTGGTCGAAGTGGGTGATCTTCTCGCGCAGGTGGTGGTCCTGCAGCAGCACCGGGCCGCGGGGGCCGGCCTTGAGGGAGTGGTCGCCGTCGGGCAGTCGGGCGCCCTGCGCGTTGGTCAGGAACCGGCCGTCCTGGGAGCGGACCGTCGCTCCGGCGCCCGTGTCACGGCCGGTCGCGGTGACCGGCCGGGGCGCGGCCTGGTCGGGTTTGGGAGGCAGTGGACCGTTCGGCTCGACGGGCTCCGCAACGCTCGGCGTGGCCGCGCCGGGCGCTCCGGGGACCTCCGGACGCTCCCCGGAGGCGGCGTTCTGGACGGCGTCCACGACCTTGTCGGCGATCTTCTTCAGCGGGCCGGGCTCTTGCATGCGATGGACTCCTCGCTGTCGGGGCTGCCTTCCTCGGGTAACCCCGGCCCGCTCCGGGCAAACGGTTCGCCCGGATCCCGCCCCCGCCGCCCGGTGTGTTCCCGCGACCGGCGGCACCCGGGCGGAGCACCGGCACCCACGGCAACGGCGTCCGACGGCCCAAATCCGAAGTTTTTATTGCGCAGTTTCTGTTGCGCAACTTTTCTTTCATATCTACCGTGAAGGCATGCCCGAAACCCCCGAGCCGGAGCTGATCACCGATCTCTCCCGCCTCAAGGCGTTCACCAACCCGCTGCGGATGCAGCTCTACCGCCTGCTCTACGCGGCCGGCACCGCCACCGCCTCCCAGCTCGCCGAACAGGTCGACCAGGCGCCGTCCCTGGTCAGCTACCACCTGCGCAAGCTGGCCGAGCTCGACTTCGTCGTCGAGGCGACCGGCCGGAGCACCGACGGGCGGGAACGGTGGTGGCAGGTCGCCTCGGATCAGGGCTGGGGCTTCCGCGAGTCGGACCTCGTCGGCACGCCCGAGGGCGCGGCCGCGGTCGGCGCCGTCACCCGCGGCCTGCTCGACAGCCGCGTCGCCCAGGTCCGCACCTATCTGGACCAGGGCGCCGCCTGGGGCCGGGAGTGGACGGATGCGGCCTTCACCTCCGAGTGGCTGCTGGACCTCACTGCCGCCGAACTCGCCGAAATGAACGACGAGTTGCAGGCCCTGGGCCGCCGCTGGCGGGAGCGCGGCAAAGCCGCCAAGGTGGCCGGCGACAGCGAGAACCGCGAGCACGTGTCCGTCCACCTGTACGGCTTCCCGTTCCGCCCCTGACGCATCCGCCGGTCCACAGGAGCCCACCGCCATGACCACGTCGGTGACACCGCCGTCCGTACGTCCCGCCCTGCCCGCGCACCGCGATGCCAACGTCCTGCGCTGGCTCGCCGCCTACACCGCCTCGCTGGTCGGCGACACCGTCTACTTCCTCGCCCTCGGCTGGTCCGCCCAGAAGGCCGTCGGCCCCACCGAGGTCGGCCTGGTGATGGCCGCCGGTGCGCTGCCCAGGGCAGCGCTGATGCTCGGCGGTGGGGTGGTCGCCGACCGCCTCGACCCGCGACGGGTGATCCTCGGCAGCGACGCCCTGCGCTGCCTGCTCATCCTCTCCGTCGCCGCCGCCGTCGCCCTGACCCCGCCCGCCCTGTGGCTGCTCGTCGCGGTCGCCCTGGTCTTCGGCGCGGTCGACGCCCTGTTCGTCCCGGCCGTCGGCTCCCTGCCACCCCGGATCACCGGCGCCGACCAGTTGGCCCGCGTCACCGGTCTGCGCTCGCTCGCGATGCGCCTCGGCCAGATCGCCGGCCCGCCGATCGGCGGCCTGGCCATGGGCCTCGGCGGTCCGGCCGTCGCCTTCACCGTCGCGGGCGGGTTGTTCGCCCTGTCGCTGCCGCTGCTGCTGTCCGTGCGGATCCGGCCGCTGGCCACGCACGGCGACGGGACCGCGCCCGGCGGCTCCGGCACCGCCCGCGCCGAACTGTTCGACGGCCTGCGCTACATCCGGCACCACCGCCTGCTCGGACCGCTGGTCCTGGTCGGCGCCGTCTGCGAACTCGGTCTCATCGGCACCCTCAACGTCGGCATGGTGCTCCTCAACGCCGAACGCGGCTGGGGCCCGTCCGGCCTCGGCCTGATCGTCGCCTGCTTCGGCTCTGGCGCCGCCGCCAGCGCCACGCTGCTCGCCGTCGCCGGCCGGCTGCCCCGGGCGGGCCTCACCATGGCCACCACCTTGCTGCTCGGCAGCCTCGGCGTGGCCGCCATGGGCGTGGTCCCCGCCCTGTGGTGGGCCGCCGTGCTCGCCGCGTTCGTCGGCCTGAGTGCGGGCGTCTTCGGCAGCCTGGACGGCGCGCTCGTCCAGACCACCGCCGACCCCGCCTACCTCGGCCGGGTGACCTCCGTCGTGATGCTCACCATGGTCGGCATCGCCCCGCTCAGCTACCCCCTGGTCGGCGCCGCCATCGGCGCCTGGGGCGCCGCCCCGGTCTACCTCGCCTGCGGCGGCCTGTCCTGCCTCGGCGCCGTTCACGCCCTGGCCTGCCGGCCGGTCCGGCAGGCCGAACTGCCCCGGCGCAGGCGCTGACCGCCTCTGCTCGTAGGGCGGTGGCGCACCCAGCTACAGGTGCGCCACCGCCTCGGGGAGGAAGCCGAACCGAACCGCCGTACGGCCACGCCCCGACAGCGGGCCCGTCACGGGCGCGGCGGAGCGCCCGTCGAGGCCGTCGGCCCCGCCGCGGTGTTCCTCGCCCCGGCTACAGTCCGGGTTCGTACGGGGCGATGCCGACGATGAGGATCTCGCGCCGGCCGTCGCCCTCCTGGTCGCCGAGACGGACCGGGCCGACGTAGTGGCTGACCCGCCGGTCGTGCACGCCGTAGCCGTCCAGGGGCTCGGTCAGGAAGAACCGGTCGTGGACGGCCCCGGGGGGCAGGTCGTCAGGTTGCCGACCGGCGCTCTCCGGAGTGGCGATGACGTTCTCTCCGCCCTCGACGTTGCGCCGCCCGACGAGGTGGGCGAAGGTGAACGTCGCCGGTGAACCGCCGTCCTGGTGCAGGCAGTTCGGCGAGGACACCGCGACCTGCTCGCGGTCCCGCACCCCGAGCGCGATCAGGTGGACACCCACGTAGACGGGGACGCGGTGCAGGTCCTCCAGCCACAGGGCGTGGTCGAGGTCGGCCCGGATCAGGGCGTCCAGCAGGCGGTTGCCGTGCAGGGCGGGCGGGATGTCGGGCAGCCGGCGGCGCACGCGCGGGTACTCGGGGTTGTGCTCGTCCTGCCAGTACTCGGTGGCGGTGCCGAACTCGTCGTCGGGAGCGCCCGGGATGAAGGACAGCTCCCCGGTCCAGGGCAGGTGGACGGCGTGGGAGTAGCGGCGGAACCGGTTGGTCCGCCGCGCGTACGGGTCCGGGGGCAGATCACGGTAGGCGTCCGCGAGGCCCTCGAAATCCGCCGCCAGCGCCTCGGTGTCGACACCGAGATCGGCGGCGCTCAGCCGGGCGTAGCCGTCACGACGCACCGGCCCGTCTCGTTCCGCCGCCGAAACTGCGGACGGCCGGGCCAGGACACGGGGCACGATCACAGGGTCCTCCCGAAGTCGACGGGACGGTTCTCGGCACGGAGCGGCCGGTGCGGTCCGGTGTTCAAGCCGCCCGGGCACGCGTCTACCGCCGCGGGCACGGGCCAAACTCTTCCGTCGCGGACCGGACGCGCACCGGACCACACCGGACGCGGCACCGGGCGGGCGCCCGACGGCCGGGGCCGGGGGTCCCGACCACGGCCGTCAGGCATCGCGGGCGCATCCGTGACCGGATCACGCTTCTTCCGGCTCCCCCGATTCCTCCGACTCGTCGGGCCCGAGCCTGCGCGCCCGGCCGGGTTGCGCGGTGGTCGCGTCCCCCTGGTCCTCGACCGGGTCCTCGGGGGCCTGTCCGGACGCACCGGCCCCGCCCGGTCCGTCGTCGTCCCGGCCGTTCGCCCCCGGAGCCCGGGGATCGTCGCGGCCGTCCTCGTCGGAGCCGTGGTGCAGCGGCACACCTCCGGCGCCTCCCTGCGGGATGTCGTTCACCGTTGTCTCCTCGCCTCGTACCGGTTCCTTCGGTCGCATCGCGCGTGCCCCAACCGCGGCCGAGGAATCCTCACGCACGGCTACCACCCGCGAGCGGGGCCGCCCCGGGTGCGCTCCCAGGCCACCGGCCGCGGATTGGCCCGCGACACGGCCCCCGTGCGTCACTACCCTCGGCCTGACAACCGATCAACGGAGAAGCAGCATGCACCCCGACCTCGCCGCCGACCTCGACCAGCTGCCCGACCTCCTGGAGGAGGCCCGGCAGCGGGCGGTCAGTTTCCTCGCCGGACTCGACGAGCGGCCGGTGATCCCGCCGCAGGCCGACCGGCCGACGCCGGCGGGGCCGCTGCACGAGGACGGCGGGGGCCTGCGGGCGGCCCTGGCCGAGTTCGGCGAGCGCTGGGAGCCGCGGCTGTCGGCCAGTGCAGGGCCGCGCTACTTCGGCTTCGTGACGGGCGGGGCCACCCCGGCCGCGCTGGTGGGCGACTGGCTCACCGCCGCCGCCGACCAGAACTCCAACTCCTCGCTGGACCCGGCCGGTCAGCACCTGGAGCGGGAGACGGTCGGCTGGCTGCGCGAGCTCTTCGGGCTCTCCCCCGCGCACAGCGGCACCTTCGTCAGCGGCGCCACCATGTCCAACACCGTGGGCCTGGCGATCGCCCGGGAGTGGCTGGGCGAGCGGCTCGGTGTGGACGTGGCCGAGGACGGGGTGGCCGCGCTGGGGCGGGTGCGGGTGCTGTCGGGCCGTGCGCACTCCAGTGTGTCCAAGGCGCTGTCCGTACTGGGCCTCGGCCGCACCGCGCTGACCGCCGTCCCCGCCCTGCCCGGCCGGGAGGCCGTGGACGTGGCCGCGCTGGAGCGGGCGCTCGCCGAGAGCGACGGTCCGTGCATCGTCGTCGCCAACGCGGGCACCGTGAACACCGTCGACTTCGACGACCTGCGCGCGATCGTCGCGCTCCGCGAGCGGTACGGCTTCTGGCTGCACGTCGATGCGGCCTTCGGCGCCTTCGCGGCCCTCTCCCCGGAGCACGCGCAGCTGGTCTCCGGGCTGGACCAGGCCGACTCGGTCTGCGTGGACCTGCACAAGTGGCTCAACGTGCCCTACGACAGCGCCGTGCAGTTCACCCGCCGGCGCGACCTCCAGGCCCGGGTCTTCCAGAACGCCGCCGCCTACCTCGGCCCGATCGGCGAGCACCCCGACCTCGTGCACCTCACCCCGGAGAACTCGCACCGGCTGCGCGCCCTGGCCGCCTGGTTCACCCTGCGCGCCTACGGCCGGGCCGGCCAGCGCGAGATCGTGGAGCGCTGCACCACCGGCGCCCGCGCGCTCGGCGAGGCGATCGGCGCGATCGAGGGCCTGCGACTGCTCGCCCCGGTCCGCCTCAACGTCGTCTGCTTCACCCTCTCCGAGGAGCCGACCCCCGAACGCCTCGCCGCCCTCGCCGCCGGGGTCTCCGAGGAGGCCTTCCTCACCCCCACCCGCTACGCCGGCCGACCCGCCCTGCGCGCCGCGTTCAGCAACTGGCGCACCACGGAGGCGGATGTGCGGCGGACGGCCGAGGCGCTCGCCGGGGCCGTCCGCAAGCTCGGGACCGCCTGACCGCACGGCGGGCGACGGGCGGTGACGGGGAGCGGTGACGGGGAGCGGTGACGGGGAGCGGTGACGGGGAGCGGTGACGGGGAGCGGCGGCCCGGGGCGGTGGCGGGGGCACCCGCAGCACTCACGTGCGGTGCTCCCCCGGTTCGGCAGCGCGCGGTGACGGGCCGTCACGAGCCGTCGCTCCCGGAGCCCAGATCCGAGCGGCGCACGCCACCGGCGATTCGCCCGGATCCCCGCCCTTCGGGGCCAGTGCGTGCGACACACCCGCCGGGCCTTGACCTTCACACCGGTGTGAGACCCGATGATGGCCCGCATGACCGCCACTGCTCACGACCCCCACGCCCTGCTCGCACAGAGCCGCCTCGGCATCCTCGCCACCATCAAGGCGGACGGACGGCCGCAGCTCTCCCCGATCCTGCCCTTCTACGACCGCGAGGCGAACGTCATCCTGATCTCCACCCGGGAGGGGCTGGCGAAGACCGCCAACCTGCGCCGGGACCCGCGGGTCAGTCTGGAGGTGACCGGGCCGGACGGTCGGTCCTGGGCCACCGCCGAGGGCGTCGCCACCCTCACCGGCCCGGGCACCGACCCGCACGGGCCCGAGGTCGAGGCGCTGGTGGACTACTACCGCCGGGCCGCCGGGGAGCACCCCGACTGGGCGGAGTACCGGGAGACGATGGTCGCCGACCGCCGGGTGCTGCTCACCATCCCCGTCGACCACGTGTACGGCGCCAGGATCTGACCACTCGTCCGGCCGCTCGCCCGGCCACCGGCACGGGGGTCCGGTGGCCGGGGCGGAGGGTGAGCCGCCTGCGGGATTCCCGCCGGTCAGCCCAGGGTCGCCGTGACCACCGTGGCGTCCAACTCCTCCTCGCGGCTCACCGCCGCCGCCAGACCGGCCGCCCGCGCCACCGCCAGCGCGCCGTCCGCCTGCCGCTCACTGGTCTCGAACAGCAGCGCTCCATCGGCCGCCAGCCACTGCGGTGCCGCCGCGGCCACCCGGCGCAGCACGTCCAACCCGTCCGGCCCGCCGTCCAGCGCGGGCCGCGCCTCGTGCAACCGGGCCTCGGGCGGCAGCAGTTCGATGTCACCGGTCGGCACGTACGGGACGTTGGCGATCAGCACCTCCACCCCGCCGCGCAGCGCGTCGGGCAGGGCGGCGAACAGGTCGCCCTCGAAGACCCGGGCGCCCGTCCCGGCCAGATTGCGGCGGGCGCAGCGGACGGCCGCCGGATCCAGGTCGGCGGCGTACAGCTCGACGGGGTGACCGGCGGTGGCCGCGACGGCGGCGCCGAGTGCGCCGCTGCCGCAGCACAGGTCGACCACCACCGCGCCGGATCCGGCGAGTCGGGCGGCCTCGGCGGCCAGGAACTCACTGCGCCGGCGCGGGACGAACACGCCCGGGTCCACGGCGATCCGCAGACCGGCGAACTCGGCCCACCCGACGACGTGTTCGAGCGGTCGGCCCTGGGCGCGGGCGCGGACCATGCCGGCGAGTCCGGCGGTCGTGGCGGCGGCGGTGAGCAGGATGCGCGCCTCGTCCTCGGCGAACACACAACCGGCGGAGCGCAGTTGGGAGACGACCGAGGATCGGAGAGCGGCGGAGGCGAAGACGGGCAAGGGGACCCCTTGGGGAGGACGGGAGGAGAACGGAGGACTCCGTCAGGGCTCCCACCAGGGCCGACGCCGCGTCGGCGCGCCCGCGCTACGCGCGCGGTGCGCCCGCACGGCCGCGCTCCGGGAGCACCCGCTCGGACATACCGGTAATGGGTCTCACCTCCCTGGCTCGCGGTCGTGTTCAGCGTCGGTCACCCTACCGCACCCGCCCGGCCCGCGATCAACCCCCGCGCTCCCTGGCCGGGGCCCGACCGGGGCTCCCGGCCGGGCGCTCCGGTCGTGGGCTCGGCGGGCGGCTCAGCCGAGGAAGTCGGCCACCAGGACGGCGAACTCGCCCGGGGTGCTGATCGGCACCCCGAGTTCCTCCGCCTTGGCCCGCTTGGAGCCCGCCTTCTCGCCCGCGACCAGCAGGCTGGTGCGCTTGGACACCGAGGAGGAGGCCTTGCCGCCCGCGCGCTCGATCAGTTCGTTCATCTCGTTGCGGGAGAGTTCGGCCAGGGCGCCGGTCATGCTGCCGGTGACCACGACGCTCCGCCCCGCCAGCGGACCGGCCGCCGCGCCGCCGCTCGCCGCGCCCTCGTCCAGGACGCCCTGGCCCGTGCCACCCTCGCCCAGGAAGCCTTCTCCCGTGGCGGCCGCAGCAGCGCCGGCGGCTGCCGGCGCGACGACCGGCTCGGACACCTGCGTCCCCACGCCCTGTTCCACCAGGCGGTCCAACAGGCCCGCCACCTCCGCGAGTTCGGCGACGATCACGGCCGCCTTCTCGCCCCCGATGCCGTTCACGCCCGCCAGTGCCACGGCGTCGGCGGCCCTGATCGCGGCCATGCTGCCGAACTGGGCGGCGATCCGGCGGGACATCGTCCGCCCGGTGCCCCGGATGCCGAGCGCGCAGAAGACCCGGTTCAGCGGGCGGGTACGGGCCGTCTCGATGGCGGCGAGCAGCTTGTCGGCGCTGGTGTCGCCCATCCGCTCCAGGGTGAGCAGCTGCTCCTTGCTCAGGGTGAACAGGTCGGCGAGGTCGGCGACCAGTCCGGACTCGACCAGTTGGACGGCCCGGGTGCCGCCGAGGCCCTCGATGTCGAGTTGGTCGCGCCCGGCCGCGTAGATCACCGAGGCGACGGCCTGGCAGCCCCGGCCGCGCACGCAGCGCCAGCGCTGCTCGGCGCGGTCGATGGCGTCGCCGCAGCGCGGACAGACCTCGGGGAAGGCGATCGGCTGCTCGGCGCCGGTGCGCTCGTCGACCAGTGGCGCCTCCACCCGCGGGATGACGTCGCCGGCGCGGTAGACGAAGACCTGGTCGCCGATCATCAGCCCTCGGCGCTCGATGTCGGCGGGGTTGTGCAGGGTCGCATAGGTGACGGTGACGCCGTCGATCACCACCGGGTCGAGCACCGCTCGGGGCGCGATGATGCCGGTGCGGCCGACGTTCCACTCCACGCCGAGCAGCCGGGTGACCTTGTGCTGGGCCTGGAGCTTGCGGGCCACCGCCCAGCGCGGTGCCCGGGAGCCGGAGCCCGCCGCCTCCTGGTCGGCGACCGCGTCCGCCTTGACCACGACGCCGTCGATCCCGAACGGCAGCGCGGCGCGCAGGGCGGCGATCTCCTCGATCCGCTGCTCGGCCTCGGCCAGGGTGGCGCAGCGCAGCGGCGCGGCCTGGGTACTGGCGGCGGTGTTGGCGCCGAGCTCGGCGAGGCGGGTGAGCAGTTCGGCGTGGCCGAGGCCGGGCAGGCCGTGGGCGTCGTAGCCGAAGAAGGTCAGCTCGACCCGGTACGGGCGGTCCTTGGCGCGCAGGGTGCCGGCGGCGCCGCTGCGCGGGTGGGCGAAGGGGGTGGCACCGTGGGCGGTGCGCACGGCGTTGGCCTGGTCGAACTGTTCGTGGGTGAGCAGCACCTCGCCGCGCAGTTCGACGTCGAGCGGCTCGGCGAGCCTGGTGGGCAGGCCGAGCACGGCGTCGGCCGCGTGGGTGATGTCCTCCCCGGCCAGGCCGTCGCCCCGGGTGAGCACCTGGTGCAGGCGGCCCTGCCGGTAGCGGGCGGCGACGGCGAGGCCGTCCAGCTTGGGTTCGACGCACCAGGCGGCGACCGGCCGTCCGAGCCTGCGCTCCAGCCCGGCGGCCCAGGACTCCAGTTCCTCGGCGGAGAAGACGTTGTCCAGCGAGAGCATCGGCGTGCTGTGCGGGACGTCGCCGACGGCCGCGCCGCCGGCCACCTTGCCGGTGGGCGACTCCGGCAGCACCTGCTCGGGGTGCTCGCGCTCGTAGGCCTCGACCGCCCGGACCAGGGCGTCGTACTCGTCGTCCCCCAGCGGGGTGGAGCCGTCGGCGTAGTACGCCGCGGCGGCCCGTACGGCGGTGGCGACGGCGTCGGCGTAGGCCTCCGGGGAGGCGAGGGCGGCGGGGGTGGCCGTGGTGGCTGCGTCCTTCATACCGCCATCATGGCGAGCAGCACTGACATTCGACCTGTCCGCCGCCGGTGGCCGGGCGCCGCTGCCAGGGGCCGGAGTGGTCAGGCCGGCCGCGGCGCCGTCGGCCCGGCGCGGTAGCCGCCGCACCGGGCCGGGCGAGGAGCCGGGCGGGACGAGACAGGGCGGCAGCCACTCCCACGGGGTGCCCGGCTCCTGCGCCTCGCGCCGCGCAAGGAGACCCCGGCCGCCATCCACGGGCCGCCGCAGCCCCTCCGCCGCGGGCGACGCCCGGGTCGATACCCCTGGGTCAACCGTCTCCAGTCAAAAGCAGGACGTGGCATACGAAACTGACCGTGCTGTTTGTTTCAAAAGGCGGCGTGCGTCGGACTCCGTGGGCGCCCCGCCGCCGCCCATTCGCCCGCACCGTGGCGCGCACCCTCGCCCAGCCCTCACCAGCCCCCGCGAACAGGAGGCCGCAGGCCGTTCAACCCGTCGCCGACCAGGGGCACTTCCGGCCACGGACCAGCCACTCCGGCCGGACCGGTCAGCCCACGCCCACCTCGTCCACAACCCGGGCCGCCGCGACCTCGGCGACCACCTGGGCACCTCGGTCCGGCCCCATCCGCAGCGAGCCGAGCACGCCCGGCACCGCCACGCTGGGCATCAGGTGCTGGAACAGACCGGACACCCGCAGCTCCAGGTCGGCCCGGCCGCAGAGCTTCTGCGACTGAATCTGAACACCCGTCCAGGCAGCGGTGATCAGCCACGCGGTGTCAGCCGGGACGACGTGCGGCAGCAGCTCGCCGCGCTCGCCGGCGGCGACCAGCAGTGCCTCCATCCGGCTGATCCAGCCGGGGATCGCCCCGCCGCCGAAGTCGTCGAACGCGTCCTGGCCGAGGGAAAGCCGGGCACCCGCGCTGAGCAGCGGGTCACGCGGCATCAGGTGCGCGACAACCATCCCGGTGTCCACGAACTCCTGCATTTTGCAGCTGCGTTCCGGCACACCGTCCTGGACGAACTGCTCCTCGACGACACCTTGCGCGAGATCGCGCTTCGAGGCGAAGTGGAAGTACACGGCACCGCGCGTCACACCCGCCCGGGAGACCACCTCCCCGATGGTGGCGCCCTCGTACCCGAACTCGTCGAAGACCGACGCCGCGGCCTCCAGGATCAGCCGACGCGTCCGGAGCGCCCGTTCTTGCCGTACCACCGCGACCACCCCGCCCTGAGCTCCGGCGAACAAAACCAACACCCCGTACCTTAGCTACCGGCCATTTACGGGCGACAGGACGATGCCGGACCATCAACTCGACTGAGTCCCGGCCCCACCCGCTCCTTCCGGCCGCCCAGACGGCCCGTCAGCTCCTGTTCGGGCGTGCCGGAATCCGGGCCTCGTGGATGATCCGTCGGCGACCGCTCCTCGCGCCGGGCACCGCCGGTCAGAAACCGAACGTTCGGTTTCCGTCAGCAGCCGCCGTGCACCCGAAACCGAATTCCACGGCTTCCACAACCAAACGGTTGAGTACGCGGCAAGACCGGAGTACCGTTGTTCTCAACCAAAAGGTTGAGGATGAACAGGGGTGTGTGCTGTGGCCGTCGACCAGCTCTCCCGGGCGTTCGTCGCCCTGGCCGATCCGACCCGGCGCGACATCGTCGCCCGGCTCTCCGTCCGGGACGCGACCGTCGGCGAACTGGCGGAGTCGTACGCGATATCCATGCAGGCGGTCTCCAAGCACCTCAAGGTGCTGGAGGAGGCCGGCCTGGTCAGTCGCAGCCGGGACGCCCAACGGCGGCCCTGCCACCTGGAACCGCAGGTGTTCGACTTGATGACGAGCTGGATCGAGCGCTACCGCCGCCAGGCCGAAGCACGCTTCGGCCGCCTGGACGCCGTGCTCGCGGCCATGGGCGACGGCGACTCCTCCCCGGGCGCAGACGCGCCCCGGGCCCCGGGCCCTCGTTCGGCCCCGGAGCCGACCGGTCCGGCGGATGCCGGTACCCGGCCACACCCCGACCGACCCGACCCCGACACCGCCGAAGGAGCCCCGTCATGACCGCCGCCCCCGCCCACGAGACCCGGATCGAAGCGGACCCGACACTGCCCACCATCCGGATCGCCCGCGAGTTCGACGCCCCGCAGGAGCGGGTGTTCCGGGCCTGGATCGAGCCCCAGCTGGTCGCCCAGTGGCTCGGACCCGACGACCTCGACATGAAGATCGACGACTGGGACGGCCGCACCGGCGGCCACTACCGCTACTCCATGCACCGCGACGGCCAGGAGGTCGCCGCCTTCTACGGCTCCTTCCACGAAGTGCGGCCGGCCACCCGGCTCGTCCAGACCTTCACCTTCGAGGGCGTGCCGGACGGCGTCTCGCTCGACACCGCCGTCTTCGAACCCGTCGGCGAGGGCCGCACCCGCGTCACCGTGCTGTCGGTGGTCGACAGCCTGGCGGCCCGGGACGCGATCCTGGCCAGCGGCATGGAGCACGGCGTGGTCGAGGGCTACCGGAAGCTCGACGCCCTGCTGGCCGGCGCATCCTCCTGACCGGCATCCGCCCGCACTGCATCCGTCCGCACTGCATCCGTCCGCACTGCATCCGTCCGAAGCGCATCCGCCCGCACGGCTCCGGTCCGAACGCCGGGGCCCGCCACCGCCGTCAGGGAAGCACGGCCACCGCCTCCACCTCCACCAGCTGGTCGCGGTAGCCGAGCACGGCGACGCCGAGCAGCGTGCTGGGGGCGTCGTGCTCCCCCAGGTACTCCCGGTACACGTTCCACACCTTCACCAGGTCTGCCTGGTCGCTGGAGGCCACGTACACGGTGGTCCGGGCGATGTCCGTGACCCCCGCGCCCGCCTCCTCCAGCACGGTTATCAGATTGCGCATCACCTGGTGCGCCTGGCCCTCGTAGTCGCCGACGGCGACCGTACGCCCGTCCTCGTCCAACGGGCAGGCCCCGGCGAGCCAGAGCGAGCGGGCCGGGACGTCGACGACCGCCGCGTAGGCGTAGTCGACGGCCGGGGTCAGACGGGTGCTGCGGACCAGCTTGACCGCGCTGCTCATCAGTCCCTCCGAGGGTTGTGATCGAACGTCCGCGCTCATCGTTGGCCCCTCGCGAACGAGCGTCAAACCGATTTACGGTGAACTCCCGGCCCCGCCAGGGCCCGTGTGCCCACGATTCACCTGTGCGGGTGATGGCGGACCGCGCCGCCGGACCGCGATCCTGGTTCCCGCCCGCGCTCACAGGGCGACCAGCAACGCGGCCGACGCCGCCAACAGCCCCCGGGAGCCGACCGATGGAGCCCAAGCCGACCGGCCACGACCAGGCCTCCGGAGTCGGACGCCGCCGCATGCTCGGCCTCGCGCTCGGCGCGGGCCTCGTCCCGGCCCTCGTCCCGGCGGCCCAACCCGCCCACGCCGCGGCCCCGTCCGAGTCCGCCGCGGCGCTGGGCCGGCGGGTCGCCGCCGTCGCCGCCGCGCAGATCGGCGTCCCGTACGCCTGGGGCGGCGGCGACCGGCTGGGGCCGGGTCTCGGCTTCTGCGACCAGGACAACGGCTACCTCAACGGCGTGTGCCTGGGCGAGAGCACGGTCGGCTTCGACTGCAGCGGCCTGTCCCTCTACTGCTGGTACCTCGCCAGCCACGGGACCGTCGAACTCGGCCACTACACCGTCGCCCAGTTCAACCGCAGCGCGCCTGTCGAACGCGACGCCCTCGCCCCCGGCGACCTCCTGTTCTTCTCCCGCCCCGACGCCCCGCTGCACCACGTCGGCATCTACGCGGGCGACGGCGCGATGATCCACGCCGAGCGCACCGGCACGCTGGTCGCCCGGGTGGAGAAGGCGCTCGACCTCCCGCGCTGGGCGGGCGAGTTCGCGGGCGCCCGCCGCCCCGCGCCGCCGACCGCCTGAGCTCACACCGGCCCCCGCCGCAACGCCGTCCCCTCGTTCACCCGCCGCAGCAGCCCCTGCAGCACCCGCCGCTCCCCCTCGTCCAGCGGCGCCAGCACCTCGTCCTGTACCGCCCGGGCCCACGCCTCCAGTTCGGCCAGCAGCGCCCGCCCGGCCGCGGTGACGGAGACCAGGACCCGCCGCCGGTCCGCGGGGTCCCGGCTGCGCTCGACGTACCCGGCCGCGCCCAGCTGCTCGGCGACCTTCGCGAGGTCGCTCGGGTCGATGCCCAGCCGCAGCACCAGGTCACGCTGCGCCTGCGGCCCGAAGTCGGCGAGCGCCGCGAGCACCGCCATGTCCCAGAGCCGCAGGCCCCGTTCGGCCAGCTGATCGCCGAGCCGGGCGCGCGCGGTCCGGCCGATCCGGGCGAGCAGGAAGGTGCTGAGTTCCAGCAGGGTGGGTGGCAGCCCGTCGGAAGGGGCGGGGGTATCGGTGGCCATGGCGCGATTCTAGGGCCTCTCCCTATAGTGGGTCATGACCCACTATTTCGAGAACCCAGGAGTTCGACCGTGGACGCCCTCTACCCGCGCCTGCTCGTCACCCGCTTCGCCGAGTGCTTCGACTTCTACCGCGCGGTGCTGCCCCCGCTCACCGGAGCCAACCTGGCCAAGGGCGCCCCGGAGGGCCCGTACGCCAACTGGGACGTCGACGAGCAGGCCGTCCTGGCGCTCTACGACCGCGCCGCGATGGCCGCCGCCCTGGGCACCGACGAGTTGCCCGCCCACCCCGCCACCGCCACTCAGGACGCCGCGATGCTGGTCCTCCGGGTCGATGACGTGGACAAGGCGCTCCCCCTCTGTCTCCGGCACGGCGGAGCCCTCGTCGCCCCGGCGACCGACCGCCCGGAGTGGGGACCCAGCCTGCGCAGCGCCCATCTGCGCGACCCCGAGGGGTACTTGATCGAGCTGCAGTCCTACTGACCGCGCACGGGACCGCCGAACGCCGGGCCGAACGCCGGGCCGGACGCCGGCCCCTCCCCGGCGGCCTGACGAACCCGGCGGTGCTCAGCTGTGGAAGACCTGCAGGTCGCGGACCGCGTCGTTGAAGTCCGGCCCCAGATAGGAGGCCGGCAGGCCCAGCGTCCCCTCCTTGCCCAGCGTCGACCAGAGGTGGACGGTGTTGCAGTTGTGGTAGCCCTTCATCGAGGAGACGTTCAGCGCCACCTCGAAGTAGTTGACCAGGTGGTAGCCGGTGGAGTCGCAGCCACCGGCGTCCCCGTAGAAGGAGTAGACGACGCCGCCGCCATAGTCGGTGTCGTTGTACTCCTCCAGCAGTAGCGTCCGGTCGGCAGGCCGCCCCGGCGTGCGGGGGCGGTGGTCGGCCCGGGCGAGCGCGTCGGCAGCGGAGCCCGGCGCGCAGGCCCGTCCGAGCACCGGCGAGACGCCGTCGGCACCGGGCAGGTGGCCGAGGACGGCGGCGCAGTACTGGACCTCCGGTACGGGCAGCGGCCGGAGCCCGGCCGGGCTCGCCGGAGTGCCGCCACCGCCCCGGCGAGCGCGAGACAGGCGGTGAGGACGGGGACGACGAACCTGCGCGGTCTGCGCACGGATACCTCGGGAACCATGGGGACAGCGGCGGCCGTGGACTCGGCCGCCGCGCCCATTCGACGGGCGGCCGCCGCCCCGGCCCCGCCGACACACCGGACACCGCACTAGTCGTACGCATGCCCCCGGTTCACCGGGCGGGCTCGTCCCGCCACAGCTCGGCGCTGCAGTCCGCGACCAGCGCGCCGATCCGCGACCAGGCCTCCTCGGCGGGCATCGCCTCCAGCCGGCGACCGTCCCGCAGCCGCAGCGCGACCCGGTCGTCCACGGCCTCCTTGGCGCCGATCACCGCCTGGTAGGGCACCAGCCGGGCCTCCCGGATCCGGGCGCCGAGGCTGCCGTGCCCGGGGCCGGCCACCTCGGCCCGCAGGCCGAGCTCCAGGCAGCGCTGCCGCAGCCGCTCGGCCTGCGGCAGCTCGGCGTCGGAGATCGGCAGGAGCACCACCTGGGCGGGCGCCAGCCAGGCCGGGAACGCCCCGCCGTACAGCTCGATCAGGTGGGCGACCACCCGCTCGACGCTGCCGATCACGCTGCGGTGCACCATCACCGGTCGGCGTTTGGCACCGTCCGGGCCGATGTAGTGCAGGTTGAAGCGCTCGGGCTGGTGGAAGTCGATCTGGACGGTGGAGAGGGTGAATTCGCGGCCGGCGCCGTCGGCGATCTGCACGTCGATCTTGGGACCGTAGAACGCGGCCTCGCCCTCCGCCGCCTCGAACGGCACCCCGGAGCGCTCCAGCACGTCGGTCAGCAGCGCGGTGGCCCGCCGCCAGAGCCCGGGATCGGCGACGTATTTGCCGCCCTCGCCGGGCAGCGAGAGCCGGTAGCGGACCGGCACCACGCCGAGCGCGCGGTGCGCCTCGCGGATCAGCTCCAGGGCCGCGACGGCCTCGTCGGCGGCCTGCTCAGGGGTGCAGAAGACGTGCGCGTCGTTCAGCTGGATCGCCCGGACCCTGGTCAGCCCGCCGAGCACACCGGACAGCTCGGACCGGTACATTCCGCCCAACTCGGCCATTCGCAACGGAAGTTCCCGGTAACTGTGGGAGCGGGAACGGAAGATCAGCGCATGGTGCGGGCACAGGCTCGGGCGCAGCACCATCTCCTCCGAGCCGAGCTCCATGGGCGGGAACATGTCGTCGCGGTAGTGGTCCCAGTGGCCGGAGATCTCGTACAGCTCGCGCTTGCCGAGCACCGGCGAGTAGACGTGGCGGTAGCCGGCCCGGCGCTCGCGGCCGCGGATGAACTCCTCCAGGGTGTGGCGGATCGCGGCGCCGTCGGGCAGCCAGTACGGCAGCCCGGAGCCCATCAGCGGGTCGGTGTCGAACAGGTCCAGCTCGCGGCCGAGCCTGCGGTGGTCGTTCTTGAGCTGGTCGTTCTTGAGCTGGTCGTTCTTGAGCTGGTCGTTCTTGAGCTGGTCGTTCTTGAACTGGTCGCTCACGAGGGGGCCTCCACTCGGATGCGGGGCGAGTGGAGCCGGGAACGACGAAGCCCCGGGGCACTCGCCCCGGGGCTTCGGACTTGGTCAGCAGTCAGCGCGCCGGGACGTGTTCCGGCGTCGTCGTCACGAGTGCAGCGCGCTTCATGCGTTCCACGGTAGCAGGTCTTCGGCGCGCGTGTTGATCTTCATGAGCAGGATCGCAGCAAACCGGCCCGGGCGGGCCGCCTCGGAGCAGGCCGCCTCACCGCAGGACGACGCAGCCGCGCTCAGCGAGCGCCTCCCCCACCCGCTCCGGCACCCGGACGTCGTTCCACCGCAGGTCGAGCTTCTCCAGCGCGGGCAGCACGGCCGGGTCGGCCAGCCAGTCGGGGAGTTCGGCGATCTCGTTGCTGCGCAGGTCGATCCGGCGCAGTCGCGGTAGCCGGGCGAGGACGGCAGGGAACTCGGCGATGACGTTCTCGCGCAGCTCCAGCTCGCGCAGTTCGGACAGCAGACCGAAGGAGGCCGGCAGGCCGGTCAACCGGTTGCCGCGCAGCCAGAGTTCACGCAACTCCCCGAGCGCGCCGATCGACTCCGGCAGCGCGGTGAGCCGGTTGTGCTGGGCGCGCAGTTCGACCAGCCCTGCCATCTTCCCGATCGAGAAGGGGAGTTCGTTGAGCCGGTTCTCGCCGACGTTGAGGTAGCGCAGCTCGGTGAGCCGCCCGATCGAGTCCGGCAGGCCGGTCAACTGGTTGTCGTGCAGGTACAGGAAGTCCCTGAGCCAGGTGAGACCGGTGAGATCGGCGGGCACCTCGGTGAGCAGGTTGTGACCGAGGTCGAGGGTGCGCAGCCTCGACAACCTGCTGATGCCGGGCGGGAGTTCGGAGAGCGCGCCATCGGCGAGGATGAGCAC
The DNA here is from genome assembly GCF_042734825.1 of Kitasatospora sp. NPDC059648. Lineage (NCBI taxonomy): Bacteria > Bacillati > Actinomycetota > Actinomycetes > Kitasatosporales > Streptomycetaceae > Kitasatospora > Kitasatospora sp. NPDC059648. Next base: position 19,480 of record NZ_JBHWDU010000109.1, read on the forward strand.
GGTCAGCTCGTTGCGGTCCCACACCGAGGTGAGCACCTCGGCGGCCATCGGACCGAGCGGCTGGCGCCAGAGGTTGAGCGTCATGTCTGTCACGCCCGACATTCTCCCCCTCCGTCGCCCCGCGGTCGGCACGCGCCAGCGAGCCGTCCTGCCCCTGGCCCCCGGGCGGGGCGGACTCAGCCGAGCTTCGGCCGGGTATCACCCCCGCCCTGGCGGGTACCGCAGAAGGCCTCCTCCAGAAAGCCTCCCTGCGCGACGAGCTGCGCCACGGTCTCCCTGGGCGTAGCCGTGCCCGGTCGCCCGTCGCGGCCACCGTACGACGCACCATGCGACCCCCTCGTCCACGGCGGGCCCGCGCCCTCCTCTGGACCACAGCGTTGCCGCAGGCCTGATACTCCGCCATCCTCCAGCGGAACGAACCGGTCGTACTCCGACCAACGTAGGCACTACGCCGAGCGGGGGCGCCGACCGGCCACCCCACAAAGGCCTACACCGCCGGAGTCGGGCGGACCGGGTGCTTGCTCATGATCGACACCCGGTTGAAGGCGTTGATCGCGATCGCCACCCAGATCGCCGCCGAGATCTCCTCCTCGGTCAGCGCCTCCCGCGCGAGTGCGTAGGCGTCCTGCTGCGCGGCGGCGTCCGACGGGTCGGTGGTCGCCTCCGCCAGGGCCAGCGCCGCCCGCTCCCGGGCGGTGAACAGCTCGGTGTCCCGCCAGGCCGGGAGCACGCCCAGCCGCTGGGTGCTCTCCCCCTCGCGCAGCGCGGCCCGGGTGTGCACGTTCAGGCAGTAGGCGCAGCCGTTGATCTGCGAGACCCGCAGGTTGACCAGCTCCACGAGCCGCCGGTCCAGCCCGGCCTCCGCCGCGGCCTCCCGAGCCGCCTCCGCGGCCGCCAACAGCGCCCTGTAGGCCTTGGGGCTCTGCTTGTCGATGAACACCCGTCGCTCCGCCGCGACCACCGTCACATCACTCACCTGGACTCCTCGACTCCCACGGACACCATCGGCTCACTGCCGTTCGGCACACTGCCATGCCATAATAGTTGAATCTGGAACTAACTGGAACCGCCATCCGCCCCGGGAGGGACCACAGCCGTGAGCACCGCCGAGACCGAGCCTCACCCCACCGCTCGACCCCACGAGTCGCACGAGCCGCGGCACCAGCCGCAGCACGAGCCGCAGCACGAGCCGCAGACGTCGCAGGGGTCGCAGGTCCCGTACGTCGAGGTCCTGTCCGCCCGGGACGTCCCGCTCGGCGGTCCGCGCGCGATGACCGTCCGCCGCACCCTCCCCCACGGCTCCAGGCGGCTCATCGGCGCCTGGTGCTTCGTCGACCACTACGGCCCCGACGACGTCGCCCTGACCGGCGGCATGGACGTCGCACCGCACCCCCACACCGGCCTGCAGACCGTCAGCTGGCTCTTCACCGGCGAGATCGAGCACCGCGACAGCCTCGGCGTCCACGCCTTCGTCCGCCCCGGTGAGCTCAATCTGATGACCTCCGGCCACGGCATCTGCCACTCCGAGGTCTCCACCCCCGAGACCACGGTGTTGCACGGCGTCCAGCTCTGGGTCGTCCTGCCCGACGAACACCGCCACACCGCACGGGACTTCCACCACCACGCCCCCGAGCCGGTCGCCCTGGACGGCGGCGAGGCCCGCGTCTTCCTCGGCACCCTGGCCGGCCGCACCTCCCCCGTGCCGACCTTCACCCCGCTCCTCGGCGCCGAACTCACCCTCGACCCGCACGCCACCGTCACCCTGGCCGTCGACCCCGCCTTCGAACACGGTGTCCTGGTCGACCGCGGCGAGGTCCGCCTCGCCGACACCACCCTCCAGCGCGGAGACCTCGGCTACCTCGCCCCCGGCCCGACCACCCTCACCGCCACCAACACCACCGACACCCCCGCCCGCCTCGTCCTCCTCGGCGGCACGCCCTTCGAGGAACGGATCATCATGTGGTGGAACTTCATCGGCCGGTCGAACGACGATATCATCCAAGCCCGTTCGGACTGGATGAACGGCGACCGCTTCGGTGAGGTCCACGGCTACCCAGGCGACCGCCTGCCTGCCCCCGAGCTCCCCACCACCCCCCTGAAGCCCCGCGGCCGCACGCGCTGACCTGCGATTTGCCGGACGGGGAGCCGGCCGCAGAATCAGCCGCGCTCCCCACCTCCGCACCCCCGCCGGCGCGCCGATCCGACCTGCACAGGGCTCCTGTCGCGCGGCCACCGCTTCACAAGGTCTGACCGCCTGTGGCCACGTCTACTCGGACCAATGCTGACTCAATGCTGACTTTGCTGACACCAGGTCAGATGATCTCGACTCCGACTCTTCGTTCAAGAGCACGGCCACACACCCCAGCCGCGCGGCGTGATCGGGACCGAGCAACAAGCAGCTCGCGGCCGCCACAGAACCGACCTCGGGTCGCACCTAGTAGGGCTTGGTCAGGTTCGTCGGGGTTGGGCGTGTCCAACGGCGGGTTGTGTCGTTGAGGGTGTGTGACACCTGGGGAGATGACTGAGGT
>NZ_JBHWDU010000110.1:0-21070 GCF_042734825.1 Kitasatospora sp. NPDC059648
CCAGGTGGGGGCCCCCCGTGGTTCTGTTTCGTAATCAAGATCCGACCTGGCCCCGGGGGCGCGGGGGCCGAGGGCCACACCGTCCTCCCCGGCCCGGGCTGTGGCGCGCACCCTGTGGTGCGCGCCCTTCCTGGCCCTCCCCCATAGGAGTGACACCATGGCAGTCCAGCCCCCACCCGCCGACCAGCGGATCGTGATCGAGAACGTCGCGATCGCCACCGTCGACGCCGCCGACACCGAGTACGCCCGCGGCCACGTGGTCATCCTCGGGAACCGGATCGAGTCGGTCGGGGACGACCCCGCCCCCAACTGGCTGGACAACGTGGTGCGCCGCATCAACGGCGAGGGCCACCTGATCACCCCGGGCCTGGTCAACACCCACCACCACTTCTACCAGTGGATCACCCGCGGGCTCGCCCAGGACGACATCCTGTTCGACTGGCTGGTCGCCCTCTACCCGACCTGGGCCCGGATCGACGAGAAGCTCGTGCACGCCGCCAGCCAGGGCTCGGCCGCCGCCCTGCTCAAGTCCGGCTGCACCACCGCCTCGGACCACCACTACGTCTTCCCCAAGGACGGCGGGGACGTCCTCGGCGCCTCGATCGAGGCCGTCCAGGAGCTCGGCCTGCGCTTCACCGCGCTGCGCGGCTCCATGGACCGCAGCAAGAAGGACGGCGGGCTGCCGCCGGACCACGCCGTCGAGGAGCTCGACGACATCCTGGCCGCCTCCGAGGCCGCCGTGGACCGCTACCACGACTCCTCGTTCGGCTCGATGCTGCACGTCGCGATCGCGCCCTGTTCGCCGTTCTCGGTCTCCACCGACCTGCTCCGCCAGTCCGCCGAACTCGCCCGCCGCAAGGGCGTCCGGCTGCACACCCACGGGTCGGAGACGGCCGAGGAGGAGCAGTTCTGCAAGGAGCTGTTCGGCATGGGGCCGACCGACTACTTCGAGTCGGTGGGCTGGCTCGGCGGGGACGTCTGGATGGCGCACTGTGTCCACATGAACGACTCCGACATCGCCAAGTTCGCCGAGACGGGCACGGGCGTGGCGCACTGCCCGTCCTCCAACGCCCGCCTGGCCGCCGGGATCGCCCGGGTGCCCGACATGCTCAAGGCCGGCGTACCGGTCGGGCTCGGCGTCGACGGCACCGCCTCCAACGAGTCCGGCGAGCTGGGCACCGAGCTGCGCAACGCGCTGCTGATCAACCGCCTCCACGGCTCCCCGACCGCGCTGACCGGACGCCAGGCGCTGCGGCTGGGCACCATGGGCGGGGCCCGGGTGCTGGGCCGGCAGAACGAGATCGGCTCGATCGAGGCCGGCAAGCTGGCCGACCTGGCGCTGTGGAAGATCGACGGCGTCATGCACTCCTCGATCGCCGACCCGGTCGCGGCCCTCACCTTCGGAGCGCTGCCGCCGCTGGCGGTGCTGTTCGTCAACGGCAACGCCGTGGTGGAGAAGGGCGAGCTGACCACCGTCAACGAGGACCGGATCGCCCGGGCCTGCGCCCGCGCGGCCAAGGAGCTCGCCTCCCGGCCGGTGTGACGGCCTGGCACCGAAGGCTCCGGGACGCCCAGGGACGGTGCGTGACCCGGACTCCGTACGCCCGGCAGGGTGTACGGACTGCGGCCCCGAACCCACGGCGAGGGTTCGGGGCCGCGGTGTGCGGCGGCGAACGGCTTCCGACGAACGGTTTCCGACGAACGGTTTCCGACGAACGGCTTTCAGCGGACAGACTTCAGCGAACGGATGACAACTTTCGTCATCTGTTCGCTGAAGTCCGCTCGCAGGCATTCCACCCGCCGCCCGCCGCCCGGTGGTCAGCCCGCCCGACCGTCAGGCCGTGCGCCCCAGCGTCGCCAGGTAGGCGCGCCAGCCGCCGTGGTGGGTGATCTCGCGGTGCACGCCGCGCTCGACCTCGCCCCGGGCGAGCAGCATGGACAGGCACGACGAGCCGTCCTCCAGCTCGATCACCCCGAGCTCCAGCTCCCGCGGCTCGCCGGGCAGGATGACGTCCCGCAGGCGCTCCAGGCTGATGTCGTACAGCTCGCCCTCGATAGCGCTGTCGACGGTCGGGTCGGCCAGCAGACCCGGGCAGACGTCCGTCCCGCCGCTGTGGTCGATCGAGAAGAAGCGGTAGCCGGGTGCGGTGCGGGCCGGGCCGATCAGGGCGTCCGCGACCTTGCCGTGGAACGGTCCGCCGACCATCGCCTGGCCGTTGAAGAAGATGCGCGCCATCAGTGAACTCCTCACGAAGAAAAGACCGTTCCGTACGGCGGCGAGAGGACAGGTGGATTCGTCGCCGTACGGAACGGAGAAAAAGGCGGCGGAACTGCTACAGCCCGGCAGGCGGCAGCGGTGGCGCCGGTGGATAGATTGGTGCTCAGCCCAGCAGGGGAAGCGCGGGGAGGGTCAGGAAGTCCGCGAACTCCTCGGCAAGGGCGACCTGTTCGAAGAGCCGGGCGGCCTCGCGCCAGCGGCCGGCCTGGTAGGCCTCGGCGCCGAACTCGGCACGCAGCTCGGCTAGTTCGGTGGCGACCAGGGTACGGACCAGCTCGGCGGTGGCCTTCTCGCCGGTGTCGGACAGCACGACCCCGTTGTGGATCCACTGCCAGATCTGCGAGCGCGAGATCTCGGCGGTGGCGGCGTCCTCCATCATGTTGAAGATGCCGACCGCCCCGAGCCCGCGCAGCCACGCCTCGATGTAGCGGATGCCGACCTGGACGGCGTTGTGCAGCCCGGCGTGGGTGCAGGTGCCGCCGGCGCCCGCGATGTCGAGCAGGTCGGCGGCGGTGACCGGCTCGGCCGGGCCGGGGTTGTCCTTCTGGTTGGGCCGCTCGCCGAGCACCGCGTCGAAGGAGGCCCGGGCGACCGGGACGAGGTCCGGGTGGGCGACCCAGGAGCCGTCGAAGCCGTTGCCGGCCTCACGGTCCTTGTCGGCCTTGACCTTCTCCAGCGCGGCGGCGTTGACCTCCGGGTCCTTGCGGCTGGGGATGAACGCGGCCATGCCGCCGATCGCGTGGGCGCCGCGCTTGTGGCAGGTCTGCACCAGCAGCCGGGTGTAGGCGGCCATGAAGGGCGAGGCCATGGTGACGCTGTTGCGGTCCGGCAGGATGTAGTGCTCGCCGGCGTCACGGAAGTTCTTGACGATCGAGAACAGGTAGTCCCAGCGCCCGGCGTTGAGGCCGGCCGCGTGGTCGCGCAGCTCGTAGAGGATCTCGTCCATCTCGAAGGCCGCGGTGATGGTCTCGATCAGCACGGTGGCGCGGACGGTGCCGTGCGGGATGCCGAGTTCGGCCTGGGCGTGGGTGAAGACGTCGCTCCAGAGCCGGGCTTCGAGGTGGCTCTCGGTCTTCGGCAGGTAGAAGTACGGGCCGGAGTTCGGGTCCTCGGCTCCCTTGGCGAGCAGCCGGGCCGCGTTGTGGAAGAAGTACAGGCCGAAGTCGACGAACGCGCCGGCCACCGGCACGCCGTCGACGAGCAGGTGGTTCTCGTCCAGGTGCCAGCCGCGCGGCCGGACCACGACGGTGGCGAGTTCGGCGGCGGGCTTGAGGGTGTAGGCCTTGCCGGCCGAGCTGGTGAAGTCGATCCGGCCCTCGAAGGCGTCGATCAGGTTGACCTGGCCGCTGACCACGTTCTCCCAGGTCGGGGAGGTGGCGTCCTCGAAGTCGGCGAGCCAGACCCTGGCCCCGGAGTTGAGCGCGTTGATGACCATCTTGCGGTCGGTGGGGCCGGTGATCTCGACCCGGCGGTCCTGGAGCGCGCGCGGCGCCTCGGCTACCTTCCAGTCCCCGGCCCGGACGTCGGCGGTTTCGGGGAGGAAGTCCAGTGTGCCCGTGCGGGCGATCTCGGCTCGTCGGCTCTTCCGCCTGGCCAGGAGCTCCTGCCGACGCCCTTCGAAGGCACGGTGGAGGCCGACGACGAAGGCGACCGCCTCCGGAGTGAGCACCTCCTCCGCCCGGTGGACGCGCGGACCGGCGACAGTGACGACCGGAGCGGCGGGGGAGGCGCCGACGGGCCCCTGATCTGCAGCCATGAGCAGGACACTCCTAAGACGGTTGAGCCTGGCGAAGGGAGCTCCGGTGGGAACTTCCTCGGGAACTTCCTCGATCGTTACCCGCCTGTCGGCGAGTTCGATTCTGTAAAGTGGACACTAGTTTCCGCGATACAGAATTTCAACGGTTTGTTGAAGAGGTCGCCGGGACTCTACTCCTCCCCGACAGCGAAGGGAACGCCGGTGGTTGCGACCCCCGACACAGCATCGACGACAGGCGCCGACCGCGCGAGCGGCGGCGTGCAGTCCGTCGAGCGCGCCTTCCAACTCCTGGAGGCACTGGCCGACTCCGGCGGCGTGGCCACCCTCAGCGAGCTCTCCAGCACTTCCGGCCTCCCGATGCCGACCATCCACCGACTGGTTCGTACCCTCGTCCAGCAGGGTTACGTCCGCCAGGACACCGCACGCCGCTACACCCTCGGCCCCCGGCTGATCCGCCTCGGCGAGACGGCCGGGCGCCTGCTCGGCAGCTGGGCCCGCCCGTACCTGGCCGAACTCATGGAGGCCACCGGCGAGACCGCCAACCTGGCCGTGCTGGAGGGCGGCGAGGTGGTGTACGTCGGACAGGTGCAGTCGCGGCGCTCGATGCGGATGTTCACCGAGGTCGGACGGCGGGTGCAGCCGCACTGCACCGGCGTCGGCAAGGCGCTGCTCGCCCAGCTCCCCGAGGACGAGGCGCGCGCGGTCCTGGGCCCCAACCCGCTGCCCGCGCACACCGAGTACACCGTGACCGACCCGCAGGAGCTGATGGACCAGCTCGCCGAGGCGCGCGAGCGCGGGTACGTGGTCGACGACCAGGAGCAGGAGATCGGCGTCCGCTGCATCGCGCTCGCGGTACCGGGCGCGCCGACGCCCACCGCCCTGTCGGTGTCCGGCCCGGAGGCCCGGATCCGGGCGCTGGAGGAGCAGGCGGGGGCATCCTCGCTGGTGCCGGTGATGCACCAGATCGCGACCCGGCTCGGGCAGGTCCTCGCGCCCTGACGCCTCATCAGCTCCCTTGCCGGGCGGTGATGGTGGCTCCGCCACCGACTCCTGCCCGCAGTGTCCTCCGTTCGGCGGACGCTCGGGCGGGTTGAGCCCGGTCCGCCGCCCGGGTACCGCCACCCTGGTGCGGACGCGGCCCGCGACGGAGCGGGCCGCCGGACCACCAGGGAGAGGTGAGCGGTGACGGCACGCGGGCAGGGCAGGCGCAGGGGCCTTCGGGTCGCGTCCGGTGGGACGGCGTTCACGACGGCGGCGACGGCGGCGGGTTGCGCGGTCGCGTTGCTGGCCGCCGGGCCGTCCTGGGCGCTGCGGCCCGCGCCGCGGCCGGAGCCGCAGGTCGCGTCGGCGAGCACGGCCGCCGCACGGCCCGACTCCGACCTGGAGGTGATCCGGCTCGACCCGGAAGCCGCCCCTCCCGGCGGCACCACCACGGTCCACGCCTTCGTCGCGAACCGCGGCCCGGACACCACGGGCTCGCCGTTCACGGTGGTCGTCATCCTGCCGAACGGCGTGACACCGCAGGGGCCGTACTTCCCCGAGGACTGCGCGGTGCTGGGGAGCGGGCGCACGGTGCGCTGCGTCTTCGGGGCCGGAATGAAGCCCGGGCGCAGCGCGACCGCGCTCGTCCCGGTGCGGATCTCCCCCGACGTGCGGCCGGGCGTGCTGTCCGGCGGGTCGGTCGAGGTGCACAGCCGGGACGACCGGAACGGAAGCAACGACCGGCAGCCGTTCCACCTGGAAGTGGTCGAGACGGCTGCCGGTCCCTGAGAGCGGCCGGCCTGCGGGCTACGTGCGCTCGGCGTCCGCGGTCAGCGGTAGACGCGCACGTAGTCGGCGGCGAAGGTGATCGGGGTGCTCCCCTGCGGCGCCGGGTGGTACTTGCCGGCGCCGAGGGAGAGGTTGAGGATCAGGTACGCCGAGAAGCCGGCGCCCACGCCCTTGCCGTCGGAGAACACCTTGACGCCGTTGACGTACCAGTCCACCGAGTCGGCGCCGTAGTACGTGCCGATGGTGACCCACTGGTCCTTGGCGACGGCCTTGGCGTCGGTGTAGTAGTCAGGGTTGCCGGGGTTGACGTGGTTGGTCAGCTCCAGCAGGTTCGGGTTGTCGGGGTGGTACTCGAAGGAGTCGACCTCTCCGTTGCCGTTCTTCCACGTCCACAGGGCCGGCCAGGCGCCGGTGCCGGAAGGCAGCTCGACCCGGGTCTCGGCGTAGTCACCGGCCTTGACCTGGAAGCCCTCGGTGGAGCCCCCGGTGGTCAGGAAGCCGGTGTTCCAGGACTGCTGGCCGTTCTCCAGGGTGGGGCCGCCAGGGGTGGCGGTGAAGGTGGCGACGCCGTTCGCGACGCTGACGTTGTTCTTGTTCAGCCAGTCGAGCTTGTTGTCGTCCGGGTTGTGGTTGCCGTACTTGTACGCGGTGCTCTTGTCCCCGACCCAGCGCTTGCCCCAGTCGATCGGGCCGCTGAACTCGTCGGACCAGGTCAGCGCCTTACCGGCGATCGGGGAGGCCGGTGCCGGGGTGCTCGGGTTCGCGGGGGCGCTCTGGCCGGTGGTGGCGCTCGGGCTCACGGTCGGCACGGTGGTCGACGCCGTGGCGCTCGGGCTCGCGGTCGGCACGGTGGTCGACGCCGTGGCGCTCGGGCTCGCGGTCGGCACGGTGGTCGAGGCCGTGGCGGTCGGCGTGGCCGTCGGGGACGGCTCGGCAGTGGGAGTGGCGGTCGGCGTGGCCGTCGGGGACGGCTCGGCAGTGGGAGTGGCGGTCGGCGTGGCCGTCGGGGACGGGGCGGGCGTCGACGTGCCGGCGCGGGAGACCACCAGCTGCTGCGAGGGCAGGTTGTGCCAGCCGCCGCCGAGGTCCTGCCAGAAGCCGAACTGGGTGTACGTCCCGGCGGGCAGGGTGCGTACGCCGCTGGTGAAGGTGAATCCGCTCGGGCAGAGCCGGACGTCGGCGGCGTTGCCCGGGAAGTCCAGGTTGGTGCCGCGCGCGTCGCGGACGCCCACGCCGACGGTCCTGGCGACGAAGCAGGACGAGGAGTGCAGGCTCAGCGAGGCGGTGGTGGCCTTGCCCGCGACCATGGCGGCGGGGGCGATCCGGTCCTGGGTGACGGTCGGGCCGGCGGCTGCCTGGGCACCGGCGACTGCCGGCAGCCCGAGCAGGCCGGCGCCGCTGATCGCGAACGCGCCGGTCGCGGCGAGTGCGGCGTTGCGTCCGCGGTGGGACGGGCGGGCGTGGCGGGGCGCGCGACGGCGCCCGGCAGGCTGGGGCACGGGAGTCCTCTGCGACGCCTGCGGGGTGAGCTGTCGGATTCGGGCTGCAGTTGCCCGGCCGCCTGTGGAGCGGCTTCACCCCTAGCCGCAGCCCGCACGCTGGTGCGTACGGGCCGGGCACTGACCTTGGTTCCCCCGCTCCCGTCCGCTGTCGTGCTCGGCTGCCCGCCGGCGGGTGGACAGGACTCGGCGCCCCGGCGGCGGGGTCCGCGAGGGCGGACGACCCGTTGCAGGCTAGGCAGGCTGTGCGTGAACGGACAACTCCACCGGGCCGGTTGTCGCGCAGCTCACAGTGGTGTCGATCAACGACGCTGCGTGGCCGCCGAGTTGATCAGTCCCGGCACCTCGGCCGGGGGTTCGGATGTCCAGCCCCGGGGGTTCAGCCGAGCCAGGCGGCCACCTGGCTCTCGGCCTCCGGCGACCAGGCCAGTTCCAGGTGGTTGAGCCCGCCGAGCAGCCGGGTGCCGCCGACGGTCGCGATGCCGGTGGTGTCCAGGGCGCTCGCGGTGAACACGATGCCGTCGCTGGGACCGCGGTTCTCGTCGAGCACGCCCGGGATGTCGGCCGAGCCGCCCGCGAGGAGGTAGGTGGGTATCGAGGCGGGGATTCCGGCCCGCTGGAGCGGGGCGACCAGCGAGCCTGCGTCGATGGCCGCCTGGATGCCCTGGCCGGAGGTGTAGAAGCCCTGGCCGCCGTAGTAGGTGGTCCACCAGTCCTGGGCGGTGGTGTCCACCCCGTAGGCGGCGTCCCAGCGGGCGAGCAGCTGGCGCTGGCCCGGGTAGCAGTCGCTGCCGCCGGTCGGCAGCACTCCCAGGCAGGGCTGCGCGGTGTACGTGCCGTAGCAGGTCATGTACAGGTGGGGGGACGGCGCGTTGGCGGTACCGCCGCAGGCCGGCCAGGTGGCCAGGTCGAAGTCCCAGCCGTGGGCGTAGACGTAGTCGATCCCCCCGTTCGGACCGCCGAGGGTGACGAGGCGGCGCACGTCGCCCGCGTACGCCCGCCCCCAGGCGGGGCGCACCGAGGACACGTACGCGCGGGCGGCGACCTCGCCCTTGCTCCAGGCCACCACGTCGACCCGGGGGGCGCCGAGCCGGGCCCGGATCAGCGCGATCGCGTCACCGACGACCTGGGCCTGGAGCAGGTTGTCGCCGTGCGCGTGGGCGAAGCCGATGGCGAACACCCGGTGGCCGGTCCCGGCCAGGTACTGGGCGAGGCCGGTGGACGGGCAGCTCGGGGCGCCGCAGGTGCCGCCCTCCCCCGGGTCGGCCCAGGCGCGGTCGGCGTTGTCGTTGGCGCCGTGCACCAGCAGGACGGGGGTGCCGCTGCCGCCGGCGTCCCAGCCGGTGGCGGAGTAGAGCAGGAAGCGGCCGGAGAAGGGCTCGCCGGTGCCGAAGTAGGTGCGGCGGGGGCCGTCCTGGTCGCCGCGGCCGTCGGCGGGGAACTGCTCGGTGCGGAAGCCGGGGGTGGGGTCGAGGTAGCGCTCGACCTTGGCCCAGCCGTTGCCGGGGGTGGGGAAGGTGGCTTCGAGGGCGAGGGGGGCCGTGGTCGTTCCGGCGTTGGCCGCTCCGGCGGCGGGGGCGCCGAGGAGAAGGGCGGTGAGGGTCAGGAGGAGGGCGGAGAGTACGGCGGGGACGCGCCGTCGGGTGGGGGTACGTCTCATGGGCGTGCACGGTAGGACCGGGCTGCGGTCGGCGCCCATGTGCCGGCCGCACACCGCGAGCGGCGCGACGGTGGCGCACCGCACCGTGGCGCGGGGCCGCCCGAGTCCGCCCGGTCGGATAAATTGGAACCCTGGCATTTTCCGCGGTGCACAAGTGCACCGAGTCCGGGGTGCCCGGTCCGCACGGTCCGTCCCACGCTCCCGAGAAGAGGTTCCGCCCCACCATGACCGCGTCCCTGCCCGCCTTCGCCGGCCGTACCTACGTCTTCCGGGTCGACAACGGCGCGGCCTTCCGCAACACCTACTCGGCCGACGGCGCGCGGCTGCGCTGGGAGGGCCTCGGCGAGTCGGCGGGCCAGTGGGAGGACGTGCGGCTGCACGTCGCCGAGATCGCCCCCGGGGTCTACTTCGTCAGCTGGACGGAGCAGAGCGGGATCACCGTCAGCCACGTGATGGACCTCAACACGCTGACCGTGCGGGCCTTCTGGACCTTCGAGGGCGAGGGCGGCCGGGTCGGCCAGCTGCACTCGGGGACCCTGGAACGGGTGGCCTGAGCCGTGTGACGACGCGCCGAACCCCCGGGCCGGGCCCGGGGGTTCGCGTGTTTGTCCTCAGACGGTCCGGCCCGGCTGGTCCGGGACCTTGAGGTGCCCGGACAGCCACTCCAGCGAGGAGGGCAGCAGCGCGCTCCAGGTCTCGAAGTTGTGCCCGCCGTTCTCCAGCATGCTGTACGAGACCTTCATCGGACTGTGCACCGCGTCGATGAACGCCTCGGTGTCCTGCTTGTAGTTGCCGTCGCCCTTCTTGGTGCCGGCCAGCAGGAGCGAGACGTTCGGCTGCGGCAGGTTCTTCAGCCGCCACATCAGGTTGGCCTCGTCGCGGCGCTGCCTGCTGCCGCCGAAGAGGTCACCGGTGGTCGGGTCGTCCGCGGCCTCGTAGTACCCGGAGAGGGCGACGGCGGTCGGGAAGACGTCCGGGTGGCGCATGGCCAGCTTGACGGCGCAGTAGCCGCCGGTCGAGTTGCCCATGAAGGCCCAGGCCTTCGGGTCGGTCGAGACCCGGTAGCTGGCCTCGATCGCCGAGGGGACGTCCTTGGTGAAGTACGTGTCGGACTGGGCACCGCCCGGGATGTCCTCGCACTCGGTGTCCTGCGGCAGGGCCGGCGAGGGACGCATCAGGACCATGACGGTCGGCTGCATCCGGCCCTCCTGCAGCAGTTTGAGGGCGGCACCCGGGTAGTTGAAGCGGGTTATCAGGTTCTCGGCGATTCCTGGGAAGCCGGTGCTGACGATGACGGCCGGGAACTGCTTCTGCGCGTACTCCGGCTGGAAGTACTGCGGCGGCAGGTAGACGTACCCCTCGGTCGACAGCCGGCTCTCCTTGCCGTCGATCCGGACCTTGCGGATCTCGCCGGACTGGCCGGGCTCGCGGCCCATCGCGCCGCCGCCCTTGACCGAGGCCCGGCCGATGGTCTCGACCATCAGGCGTCCGGAGGCGTCCGCCTTGTTGTGGATCACCACCGGGCCGGTGCTGCCGGTGCCCAGCAGGTCGTCCCAACTGCTGTAGAACGCGAAGTAGTTGTTGGCCACCAGGCCGAGTGCGGCGAGCACGGCGACCTGGGTGGCCAGCAGCGTGCCGATTCGGCCGAGCACCGCCTGCCAGCTCTTCCTGGCCAGTCTGGGCCACAGCCAGACCGTGCCGACCATCATCACGACCGCAAGCAGTACGGCCAGCGCCAGCACTTTGTGGCTCGTCAGACCCATGTCCCAGTTGCTCCCACGCCTCGAACTCCGCACCCCTCCGCTCAGGGACATCCGAGGAGGTCACCCCGGTTCCCCCACCGGGGCGCGAGGACCAACCCTAGCGGGAGCTGTGAGGCAGCTGACCGGCGACTGGGGGTCACGTGAGAAGCCGCATCCCCGCCGTGAGCTCGCGCATGCAGCGGGCCCCGAGGTCCTGCGGAGAGCCCGGGCCGGCGACCGGGGCGTCCGAGCCGGCCCACTGCTCCAGGGCCACCCGGATCGCCGCCGTGGCCGCGGCGGCGGCCAGCCGGATCTCCAGCGGATCGGCGCCGTCCGGGCAGCGGGCGGCCAGCACGGACCGCAGCCGCTGCTCCGACCCGGCGTGGACGCGCTGCCAGGTGCCGTCCAGCCGCGGGTCGCGCAGCAGGCTGCGGGTCCAGTGCATGGCCTCGACGGCCTCGTCGTCGGCCGGGGTCAGCGACTCGACCGCCGAGCGCTCCAGCGCCTCGCACAGCGGGCGGTCCGCCGGACTCGCGGCCAGCAGGTCCACCCAGCGCTGCCCACCCGCCGCCAGCAGCGGGGCGACGGCGTCCTCCTTGACCGAGAAGTAGCGGTAGAAGGTGCGCAGCGAGATGCCCGCGGCCGCGGCGATCTCCTCGCCGGTGGTCGCCTCGGCCCCTCGCTCGGCGAAGAGGGCGGCGGCGGTGCGGGCGATCTCCAGCCGGGTGGCGTCACGGCGGCGCTGGGTCAGGGTGGGGCGTCCGGTCACGAAGCTCAGCGTACGCATCCGCATGCCGCCTCGGCGCATCTTGTCGCGATGTCGCGTCGAGCCTTTTTGGCACAGTGTGCCACTAAGGCGTACCGTGCCTTGCGAAGCCGAGAGACCGCTAACGAAGGAGACCCCATGGAGCGCTTCAGCGGACGGAACGTCCTGATCACCGGCGGCGGCTCTGGCATCGGCCAGGCCACCGTGCACCGGATCCTCGCCGAGGGCGGGAAGGTCGTCGCCGTCGACGTCGACGAGGACGGCCTGAGGAGGACCCTGGACCGCGCGACCGCCGACGGCACCGCGGACCGCCTGACCCTCCAGGTGCTCGACATCGCCGACGAGGCCGCCGTCGTCACGGGCGTGGCCGAGGCGGTCGCGGCGCTCGGCGGCCTGGACGTCCTGGTCAACGCGGCCGGCATCCTCCGCTCCTCGCACACCCACGAGACCACCCTGGAGTTCTGGAACAGGCTCCTCGCGGTGAACCTGACCGGCACCTTCCTGATGACCCGCGAGGCGCTCCCCGCGCTGCTCGCGACCGGCCGGGGCGTGGTGGTCAACTTCAGCTCCACCTCCGCGACCTTCGCCCACCCCTACATGGCCGCGTACGCCGCGACCAAGGGCGGCATACAGTCCTTCACCCACGCGATCGCCTCGGAGTACTCGAAGCAGAGCCTGCGCGCGGTCTGCGTCGCGCCGGGCAGCATCGACAGCGGTATGACCAACAACCCGGGCCTGCCCGCCGACGCCGACTTCAGCCTGCTCGCCAAGCTCTCCCCCGCCCTCGGCCAGGGCTTCGCCGGCCCGGAGACGGTCGCCGGCGTGATCGCCATGCTGGCCTCCGACGACGGCGCCTTCGTCACCGGCACCGAACTCCGCATCGACGGCGGCACCCACATGTGACCCGTCCGTCGGTCCATCCGGTCGGACGCGGGGCCCGTGCCGTCCCCTGCACGGCACGGGCCCGCGGGCACTTCCCGGCCCCCGGCCGGCGGTAGCCGCCGTACCGGGCGCAGTCGAGGAACGGGTACGGGTACGGGTACCGGCCCACGCCCGGCGGGTGGGTCGATCAGCCAGTGGGCGAGCACGACGAGCGGCACCGCGCGGTGGACGACGTCGTCCAACGCGCGGGATCACCAGCTGCGCCGGGCACTTCGCCATCCGCGGCCGGATCGGCTTCCGGCGGGGTCCGCTTCCGCGCGGGCTCCGTTCCAGGGGTTGCGCCAGTCCACGGCGAAGGCCGCCGTCGGGTTGGCGACCAGCAGCCGGTCGGGCAGCTCGGGCCCGAAGGTGCGGGCCAGCCGCGGCGCGAGGTCGGTGAGCAGCCGGACCGGGCCGCCGAGCTCCCGGGCCGTACGGGTGGTGGTGTCGGCACCGAGCAGCAGTCGGTCGGCGAGGCCCGCCTCGACCAGGTCGGCGATCACGTCGAAGGCCTGGAGGTCGGCGGGGTGGCCGATCCGGGCGGGGCTGTCGAGGGCGAGGAACACGCCCTCGGCGGCGAGGCTGCGGTGCAGCGCCCGGTCCGTGAAGCGGGTGAGGTGGCCGAGGACGATCCGGTCGGGGCGGACGCCGTGCCGCCCGTGGAGCCGGCGCAGGACGCCGTGCGGGTCGCCGTCGGGTTCGAGGTGGACGGCGATCGGGGCACCGGTGGCGTGGTGCGCCTCGGCCGCGGCGGCCATCGTGCGGCGGGTGTGCCCGGTGAGCGGGCCTGCGTCGTCGGCGATCTTGATCAGGCCGGCTCGGACACCCTCCAGGGCGCCGGGGAGCCCGGTGGTGAGCTCGGCGACGAAGCGCCCGGCGAGGTCCGTGTACGGGGCGGGGTCGTCCTGGGCCCGGGCGTCCGGGGCGGGGAAGCGGCCCGGGGCGTAGTGGGCGGTCTGGTGCGCGCCGGTGGCGGCGACGACGTGGACGCCGCTCGCGCGGGACAGCTCGGCGAGGGCGTCCGCGCCACGGCCCATGCCCCACGGGGTCCACTGGACGAGAGTGCGGCCACCGGCGGTGGCGTAGGCGCCCAGCACGTCCGCGGCGGCGGCCGGGTCGTCCAACTCCTGGCCGGGGAAACGGGGGCTGCGGATGAACAGGTGGTCGTGGGAGTCGGTGACCCCCAGTTGGGCGGGGTCGATGTCACCCAGGACGGTCCGAACGGTCCGGGTGGTCCGGGTGGCGGGAGCGGTGGGGGCGGCGGGGGCGGCGGGAGCGCTGGTCATGCGCCGGCCTCCGTCGGGGTGTCGGTCCTGGGGGCGTCTGCCGTCGAGGTGTCGGCCGTCGGGGTGTCGGCCGCCGTGAAGGCGGCGGTGGCGGCCCGGAGACCGGCGAGGGCCTTGGGAACGCCGACGTACGGGGCGAGGTGGACGATCACCTCGGTGATCTCCTCCCGCGTCATGCCGATCCGCAGGCTGTTGCGGACATGGTCGGCGAGCTGGGGCTCGACGCCGCCGAGGGCGGTGAGTGCGGCCAGGTTGGCGATCTGGCGGTCGCGCAGGGCGAGGCCGGGACGCTGGTAGGTGCCGCCGAAGAGGCTGGTGACGATCCAGTCGGGGAAGCCGGGAACGAGACCCTCCAGACCGCCGAGGGTGGCGGCGGCGACCGGGCCGGCGAGCTCGGCGAGCAGGGCGTAACCGGCTTCGCGGTCGAGCGGGGCGGGAGTGAGGTCGGCTGGGGTCACGGCTGCGGGGGTCATGCCTATGGGGGGCGTGGTCGCCGAGGTCGTGGTGGCTGCGGTCGTGGTGGCGCGGGTCATGGCGGCAGGGCCTTTCACCAGTGGCGGCCGGCTGGCAGCCGGTCGAGTTCGGGGCGGGACAGGTGCAGCACCCGGTAGCGGGTGCCGGGCGCGTCCTCGGGGGCCGGGCCGTGCCAGAGGGCCAGGGTGAGCAGCTCCCAGCGACTCGGGTCCACGGCGACGACGGCGGTGTGCAGGGCGGACCGCCCTGGGCGTTCGGGAAGCTCGCCGGGTCCGGCGGGTCCGGCGAGTCGGGCGAGTCCGGCGACGGCCTGTTCGACGGCCTCGGCCGGATCCGCGGCCTCCGGGAGCCGAACGGTCGCGCGGGTCGCGGTGGTCGGGGCGACGGTCCGGCTGCCCTCGACCAGGCCCGCGCCCAGCCAGTGGTGGACGGCGGGGCGGCCGAAGTCGGCGCTCAGTCCACGGAATCCCGGGCCCCAGAGGAAGCCGTTCATGCCCTCGGCGGTGCGCCAGAGGTAGAACGGCGCGTACTGGTTGACCGGCGAACCGTCCTGGCCGCGCTCGCGGACCAGGTACGCCTTGAGGCCGAGCCCGGGGTGGGCGTCGAGCAGGTGGCCCTTGTCGGCCACGCGCTTGCGGATGATGCCCATGTCGTAGTCGGCGGGGAGGGTGATCTCGTACTGCATGGCGTGCACGGCGGAACTCCTGGCTCGGACGGCTGGTGACCCGGGACGGCCGCGGGCTGGGGCGCGGCGGACGCTGGACGTCGTCCGTCAGGCCTGACTGCGGTGGACGGCGAGCAGGCCGAGGGCGCCGCGGACGGCCTGGTCGAAGGGCGCGGAGCTGTCCGCCGCGCGGGCCAGGACGTAGCCGCCCTGGACGACGGCGACCACGGCGGCGGCGGTGTCCGCCGGGTCGAGGCCGGGGGCGAACTCGCCGTGCGCCTGGCCCTCGGCGATCAGTTCGGCGATCCGGCCGCGCAGCCAGTCGAAGGTCTCCTCGACCGGGGCGCGCAGCTGCGGGTCGGCGACCACGTCCGGGTCCTGGGCCATCCGGCCGATCCGGCAGCCGCGCAGCACCTCGCGGTCGCGGTTCAGATAGGCGGCGATCCGGTCGTACGCGGTGCCGGGGGCGGCGAGGTCGGCCTCGGCGGTGCCCCGCATCTGCTCGGCGCTGCGGCGCAGGGCGGCGGCGGCGAGGTCGGGCTTGCCGTTGAAGTGGTGGTACATGCTGCCCTGGCCAACGCCGGAGCGCTGCTGGATGGCTTTGGGGCTGGTGCCGACGTAGCCACGCTCCCAGAGGAGGGCCTGGGTGCTCTCGATGAGGCGGTCCTGGGTGGTCATGCAGACCACTGTACATACCAGTAGGTACAGAAGGAAGCGGTCTACCCGAGCCACGAGTGCCGGCGCCGGAGTACTGAGGGCCGTGCGCCGCCCCCCGGCGGCCACGGCCCCTCGACCGTTCGTCATCCCCCGTGCCACCGTTGGGCATTCCGCCACGGCCGGTGGCGCGCGTCACGTCACGTACGGTGGCGGGCATCACGCCGGACAGGGGGTGCGCGGCGCGTTGCGCGGGCGGACGACCAGGGCGGTTCGCGCCGGACCGCAGGCGCGGCTGGCAAAATGTCCGCCATGAGCTACCTCGCTTCGGATGACCGCTACGCCTCGATGACCTACCGGAAGGCCGGCCGCAGTGGCGTGCAGTTGCCCTCCGTCTCGCTGGGGCTCTGGCACAACTTCGGTGACGCCCAACCGCTCGACGTGCAACGGGCGGTGCTGCGCCGGGCCTTCGACCGCGGCGTCACACACTTCGACCTGGCGAACAACTACGGCCCGCCGTACGGGAGCGCGGAGCGCAACTTCGGCTACCTGTTCGCGCAGGACTTCCGGCCGTACCGCGACGAGCTCTTCATCGCGACCAAGGCCGGCTGGGACATGTGGCCCGGGCCGTACGGCAACGGCGGCAGCCGCAAGTACCTGCTGGCCAGCCTGGACCAGTCGCTCGGCCGGATGGGACTGGACCACGTCGACGTGTTCTACTCGCACCGCTACGACCCGGACACCCCGATCGAGGAGACGATGGGGGCGCTGGACAGCGCGGTGCGCTCGGGCAGGGCACTGTACGCGGCGATCTCCAACTACCCCGCGGAACAGCACCGGGAGGCGGTGGCGATCCTGCGCGAGCTGGGGACGCCGGTGCTGATGAACCAGTCGGTGTACTCGATCCTCGACCGGCGCGTGGAGGAGGCGGGCGTGCTGGACGCGGTGGGTGACACCCAGACCAGCCTGATCGCCTACTCGCCGCTGGCCCAGGGCCTGCTGACGGACCGTTACCTCTCGGGTCGGGTGCCCGCCGGGTCGCGGATGTCGGTCGGGCGGTTCCTGACCGAGGAGGTGCTGACCGAGTCGAAGCTGGAGCAGCTGCGGGCGCTGAACAAGGTCGCCGAGGGGCGCGGGCAGAGCCTGGCGCAGCTTGCGCTGTGCTGGGTGCTGCGGGACCCGCGGGTGGTCTCGGTGATCATCGGGGCGAGCAGCGTGGCCCAGCTGGACCAGAACCTCGACGCGCTGGCCGGCGGGCCGTTGACGGAGGAGGAGCTGGCGGAGATCGACCGGCTGAGCGCGTGAGGGTGGCCTGCGACGATGACGGCTGACAGTTGACGGCTGACAGTTGACGGCTGACAGCTGACAGCTGACAGCTGACAGCTGACAGGCAACGGATACCAGATAACAGCTGACAGACTCTGAAATCTGTCAGCTGTCATCCGTCACGCCGACTTCGGCCCTCCGGTCAGTGGACCGGCGTGTACTTGTAACCGACCCGGCGCACCGTCACGATCGACTCGCGGTAGGCCGGTCCGAGCTTGCGGCGCAGCCGGGCGACGTGGACGTCGACCGTGCGGCCGTCCCCGACGTGGCCGTAGCCCCAGACCGCCGAGACCAGGTGGTCCCGGGTGTGCACCCGCTGCGGGTGCTCGGTGAGGTGGGCCAGCAGCTCGAACTCCAGGTAGGTGAGGTCGAGCAGCCGCCCGTCGACGTAGGCGTTGCGCCGCTCGGCGTCGACGGTGATGCCGCGTCCGGCCGGACGGACCGACCGGCCGGCGCCCGGCGCGCCGGCCCCGGGCAGACCGACCGGCCCCGGCGCCGACGCCGGATTCTCGGCCGGCACCAGCACCAGGTAGCCGACCATCGGGTGGCCCGCGGCCCCGCCGGGCTGCGCACCGTACTGGGCGAGCAGTCCCTGCGGCAGTGCGCCCTGCGGCAGGGCGGCGACGACGGTCGCTCCCTCCGGCAGCGCGGCGAGCAGCGCGGCGGGCGCGGGCGGTACGACCGCACCGGGCTGCGGCCCGGCGGCCGGGGCCGGCCCCGGCCGGCTCGGTCCGACCACCGGGGAGCCGGGCGGCACGGAGACGGTCGGAACGGTGGAGGGGATCGCGGAGACGGAGGGAACGGACCGGACCGCGCGCAGGTGCGGGGTCGCGGTGGGCAGGGGCAGGGTGGCCGTGGAGGAGGAAGACATGGTGTGCCGCTCATTTCGCGCGTGACGGACGGGGTGGAGTCGTCTGCGCGTCGACCGGGCGACTGCCGGAGCTGGACCGGGTGGAGTCAGGCTCAGCGGGCGGAGGGCCGGGACGCGCTGGGCGAGCCCGGACACGTCTGGTCGAACAGGTGCGGTTGCCGGGACGGCCAGAACGGTTCGAGGTCGTGGCGACCCCGTCGGCAGTCCGGGTCGGGACCGGTCCGACCGGTGGGACTGCTGAGGCGGACGGTGTTCACTGTGGTTTCTCCGCGGGGCGGGGCCGGTTGAGGCTGGCCGCGGGTGCACCTGACGGGCGATCCGCTGCGGCCTGGTCGACGGGTTCGGTGGTGCGTCGGGCGACGGCCGGATGTGGGCCGGAGATGCCGGGAACGTACCGGGTCGGGGCTGGGCCGGTCAGCGACAACAGGCGCTGCAGATCAGCGCGTGGTCGATGTAGCGGCGGGCGGTGAGCGCCGGCATGACGGGACCGGGCACGGCGGCGGTGCGTCGCTGCTCGACGGTCATCCCTGCTGCCCTCCCCCTTCGTCCTGCTCGGTTCCGACGGCCCTTCCGATGGCACGGCCGGAACGGCTTCCGTCCACAGAGCCTTCCACGCCAGAGCCCGTCTAGGCAACCTTCCGCATGTCAAACGTCCGCAATGTGGACGGCACAATGAGACACCAGATGCACGAAGGGCCCCTGACCAGCGCCGATCCCACGGTCCCTCAGACTGGCGCTCAGGCCCGCCGGCGGAGTGCGGCAGCGTGCTCGACCAGCGTCACCAGCAGCTCCTTGCCGTCCTCCCGCAGCCGCGCGTCACACAGCACGACCGGAATCCCCGGGTCGAGGTCCAGCGCGTCCCGGACCTCCTCGGGAGCGAAGAGCTCGGTGCCCTCGAAGCAGTTGACCGCGACCAGGAACGGGATGCCGCGCTGCTCGAAGAAGTCCACTGAGGGGAAGCAGTCGGCCAGTCTCCGGGTGTCGGCGAGCACCACGGCGCCGAGCGCGCCGCGCGCCAACTCGTCCCAGACGAACCAGAACCGGTCCTGCCCGGGCGTCCCGAACAGGTAGAGCGCGAGGCCGGGCCGCAGGTCGATCCGGCCGAAGTCCATCGCCACCGTGGTGGTGCGCTTCGTCTCGATGCCCGAGGTGTCGTCGACCGGGCGGCCCAGCTCGCTGAGCTCCTCCTCGGTGCGCAGCGGACGGATCTCGCTGACCGAGCCGACCAGCGTGGTCTTGCCCGCCCCGAACCCGCCCGCCACCAGGACCTTCACCGCGACGGCCGGACCGCCCCGCCAGCGCGGGTCGTCGGCGCTCCCGCCCGGCTTCGGCGCGGCACCGCCGGGAGCGTTCCCGGACGTGCTCGGCGGGGTGTGGTCAGAGCGCACGGAGTCCATTGATCACGTCTCGCAGCAGGCGCTCGTCCGGCAGCTCGGCGAGCGGAACGGGTCGGGTGACGCTGATCAGGTCGGCGTCGTAGAGGTCGCCGAGCAGGACGCGCACCACGCTGACCGGCAGGTCGGTGTAGGAGCCGAGTTCGGCGACGGACAGCGGCTCGTGACGGCACCAGGCCAGCAGGGTCTGGTGCTCCGGGTCGAGGACGTGCGCGGGCACGGCCCCCGCGTCCGGCCCCGGGTCCTTGGCGGTGACCAGCGAGATGAGGTCGAACAGGCCCTCCTCGACCGGCCGGGTGCGGCCCCGGGTCATCGAGTAGAGCCGCACCACCGGGCCGGCCTCGTCGTCGAACCACCGGTCGTCGACCGGGGTGCGCGGCTGGAACAGGTCGACCTCGGGTCCGTCCGGGGGCCCCGGTGCCTGCTCCGCGCCGTCCGTCCCGGCCGGACCGCCGGGGGTCGCCGAACCCTCTGGTTCCGCAGGGCCCCCCGGGGACGCCGAGCCCTCCGGGGTCGCGGGGCCGCCCGGCCCGTCCGCCTTCGGATCCGCCATCGGACCGCTCAGCCCCTCGGCGCGGCGGTTTCGGTGCGCGGCTCGGCGGCCATGTGCTCGCCGACCCGCTTGACCAGCAGGGCCATCTCGTAGGCGATCTGGCCGATGTCCGCCTCGGCCTCGCTCAGCACGGCCAGGCAGCTGCCGTCGCCGGCGGCCGTGATGAACAGGAACGCCTCGTCCAGCTCGACCATGGTCTGCCGGACGCCACCGACCTTGAAGTGCCCGCCGGCGCCCTTGGCCAGGCTGTGGAACCCGGCCGCGACGGCGGCGAGGTGCTCGGCGTCCTCCCGGTCGAGAGCGCGCGAGGCACCGGTGGCCAGCCCGTCGCTGGAGAGGATCACCGCGTGCCGCAGGGCCGCGACCCGGCCCACCAGGTCGTCCAGGAGCCAGTTGAGGTCCCCGGACGGCTGCGTCGAAGTGGTCATGAATCAGTTCCTTCCGCTGGAGCGGGTGGTGCGGGTACTGCCGGTGCTACGGGTGCTACGGGTGCTGAGGGTGTCACTTGAGGTACGGGCGAGGCGCCCGCAGGGTTCCGCCGCACCGGCTGGCCCGGCTGGATCCGGCGGGCGAGCGGCGCCCGGCCGGCGTCCTCGGGGGCGGGCCCGGGCAGCGCCGCCGGGGCGGGCGCCGGGCCGATCGCCCGCCGGGACGGGTCCGGCGGCTGCCAGGCCGGTACGGCCACGGGGCGGGCGCCGGGCGCGGCCGGACGGTTCGCTGCGGCCGGGGCATCACCGGTGGCACGGCCGGGAGCGGCGCCGTCGTCCTGGTTCCGGGTGGTGGCGGTGGTCCCGCGTCCACGGGTGAAACCGCGCTGGAACGAGGCGAAGGTGGCCCGGGCCTCCTCCGGCGAGCGTTCCCGGCTGTCCCGGGCCTCGGCGGCCCCCGCGGCCGAGGACCCGCCTGCGCGGTCGTCGGCCGCGGTCTCCCCGCGGAGCCGCTCCTTCGCCTGCTCCTTGAGCTGCGGCGCGAGGTTCGCCTGCCGGACCCGCCGGGGCAGACCGCCCGGCGTCCGGGGCGCCGCGGCCACCGGAGCGGCGTCCACCGCGACGACGTCCCCGGGAGCGCGGTCCACCGGCCCGGCGTCCACCTGCCCGGCGCCCACCTGCCCGTGGAGCGCCGCGGCCTCCGCCGCCTCCCGCCGGTGCCGCCCCGTTCCCGGACCGCCCTCGGGGTCCGGCCCGGGCGCAGGCACCAGGACCGGCCCGCCCTTGGTCCGCGCCGCCCGACGCGGCAGCCCGTTGGCCGTACGCCCCGCCTCGGGCACGGACGGCCGCGGCCCGCCGCTCCCCCGGTGTCGCCCGCCCGCGCCCGCCGCACCCGACGCCGCTTCCGCGCCGGAGGACGGGACCGGGTTCGCTCCCGCAGGACTGCCCGCAGCCGCGCCGGGGGCCGGGTCCGGCACCGCGACCAGGTCGCGCCGCCCCGCCGTGCGCCCGGCCGGGCGGCGCGCACC
>NZ_JBHWDU010000111.1:0-20893 GCF_042734825.1 Kitasatospora sp. NPDC059648
GGGGGGCGGGGGGGGGGGGCCCCGGTGGGGGGCCCCCCCGCCGCCGTTCGACCGGTGACCGGAGGACCTAGATCAGGCCGTCCAGCTCGCGCAGCAGCGCGGCCTTCGGACGGGCGCCGGTGATCTGCTTCACCGGCTGGCCGCCCTTGTAGAGGATCAGGGTCGGGATCGAGATGACGTTGTACTCGGCGGCGGTCACCTGGTTGGCGTCCACGTCGAGCTTGGCAACGGTCAGCTTGTCGCCCTGCTCGGCCGCGATCTCCTCCAGGATCGGGGCGACCTGGCGGCACGGGCCGCACCAGGTGGCCCAGAAGTCGACCAGTACGGGCTTGTCGCTCTCCAGGACGTCGGACTTGAACGTCGCGTCGGTGACGGTGGTGGTGGCGCCGGCCACGGGAACTCCTCGGGTTAGGACGGAGGGGGCTGCTGCCAGGTGAACAACGGGCGGGCCCGTTCTGTTTCTGCCTGGCCGGGACGGGGGTGTTTCACGTGGAACACCCCCGCGGGGTTCGCTCGGAGGGCGGGGGTCAGACCGCGACGGCGGCGGCCTTGTTCTCCGCGTCGTCCAGCGCGGCCAGGTAGCGCTCGGCGTCCAGCGCGGCGGAGCAGCCGGTGCCGGAGGCGGTGATGGCCTGGCGGTAGGTGTGGTCCACGACGTCGCCGGCGCCGAAGACGCCCTCGACGTTGGTGCGGGTCGAGGGGGAGTCGACCTTCAGGTAGCCCTCGGCGTCGAGCTCCAGCTGGCCCTTGAACAGGTCGGTGCGCGGGTCGTGGCCGATCGCGATGAACAGGCCGGTGACCGCCAGCTCGCGGGTCTCGCCGGTGGTGGTGTCGCGCAGGGTGACGCCGGTCAGCTTCGGGTCGCCGTGGATGGCCTCGACCGCGCTGTCCCACTCGAAGCGGATCTTCGGGTCGGCGAAGGCGCGCTCCTGCATCGCCTTGGAGGCGCGCAGGGTGTCACGGCGGTGGATGATCGTGACGCTCCTGGCGAAGCGGGAGAGGAAGGTCGCCTCCTCCAGGGCCGTGTCGCCGCCGCCGACCACCGCGATGTCCTGGTCGCGGAAGAAGAAGCCGTCGCAGGTCGCGCACCAGGAGACGCCGCGGCCGGAGAGCTTGTCCTCGTTCGGCAGGCCCAGCTTGCGGTGCTGGGAGCCGGTGGTGACGATCACGGCGCGGGCCTTGTGCACGTTGCCCTCGGAGTCGGTGACGGTCTTGATGTCACCGGTGAGGTCGACCGCGACGATGTCGTCCGGGATCAGCTCGGCGCCGAAGCGCTCGGCCTGCGCGCGCATGTTGTCCATCAGCTCGGGGCCCATGATGCCGTCCCGGAAGCCCGGGAAGTTCTCGACCTCGGTGGTGTTCATCAGCGCACCACCGGCGGTCACGGCCCCCTCGAAGACCAGCGGCTTGAGGGAGGCACGGGCCGTGTAGAGCGCAGCCGTGTACCCGGCCGGGCCGGAACCGATGATGATCACGTTACGGACGTCGCTCACTGCTTCTCCTGGTTCGCATCGCGACCCGCGTTTGCTGCGGGGAGGGCGGTCCTGCTCCGCCGCCCGGGACAACGACTGTCCAGTCTCTCGCATTCCCAGGCGGATCAGTACCAGGTGCCCGAACTCCGGAAGCGGCGTGGCGTCCTGGTCGTCGATCGCATGGGAACGGCCTGCCGGTGGCTGGGAACGGTCGCTCAGTGGCCGGGGACGGTCCGGTGCAGGATGACCGGGCCGCAGTCGGGGGCGCGCAGGTAGACGTCCACGAGACCGGGCCGGTCGGCGGCCGGGTAGACCAGGACCTCGACCGGGGAGCCCTGGTAGCTGCCCCGGTCGGTGGCCAGCGGGGTGCCCGGGGCGGGGGCCCGGCAGGCGGCGGGCGAGGCCGGGCCGGAGAACTCCGGCCGGGCGCCCTCGGCGGGGGCGGCGTCCGACCTGGCCGGCCCGGTGGCGCGCAGTCCGGGCTCGGCACCGGAGCGGGCCAGCAACTGCTGGACCTGCGTGGCGAGTTGGTCCTCCCGGTAGACGGTGCCGGGGCCAGCCAGGTGCGGGGTGCGGGCGCTGCGGTCCTCGGGGGCTCCGGCCGAGGCGGCCGAGGCGGCCGAGGCCGCGGAGGTACCGGAGTTCTCGGAGTGGTCCAGCAGCAGGGCTCCGCCGAGGCCGAAGGCGGCCAGTGCGGCGGCCGCGCCGAGCAGCACGGCGAACCGCCGGCGGCGGGGCCGGGAGCGGCCGGGGCCGGAGGACGAGCCGGGGCGGGACGGCGGGGCCGCGGACGGCGGAACGGCCCGTACGGGCGTGGCGGGGGCCCGCCGGGGGCGCTCGGCGGCCCCGGCCGCCGTGCCGTGCTGGTCGGTGCGGGCGGTCTCGGCGAGGGCGGTGTCCAGCCGGGCCGCGACGTCGGCGGGCATCGGCTCCGGTGCGGCGGCGCCGAGCAGTGCCTGCACCTCGGCCAGGGCGTCGGCCGTCTCGCGGCACTCGGCACAGCCGTCCACGTGCCGGTGCAGCGCGGCGGCCCGGTCGGGCTCGACCAGGCCCTCGGCGAGGTCGGCGAGCTCCTCGACGGAGGGGTGGGCGTCGGCGGGCCCGGGGGAGGAGAGGGGGGCGGTCATCGCGTGCTCGCATCTCCTTCCAGCATCGTGCGGCCGGTGCTCGGGCCTGTCCCTGTGACGGTGCGGGGGCCGGTCGGGTTCCCCTGGGCGTCATGGCGCGGTGGCGGGGCCGCGCCGGGCGAACCGGATGCGCCGCGCCCCGGCGCCCCGCGCCCCGGTGTTTCACGTGAAACGTCCCGCGCCCCGCCGTCCGTCTCGCGCAGGTGCCGGACCAGTGGCAGCAGCCGGGCCCGGCCCCGGGCGCAGCGGCTCTTCACCGTGCCCACCGGGACGCCCAGCAGCTCGGCGGCCTCGGCGACGGGGTAGCCCTGCATGTCGACCAGGACCAGTGCGGCCCGCTGCTCGACGGGCAGCTCGGCGAGGGCCGCGGTCAGCTCGCGGTGCACCTCGGCGCGGACCACCGGGGAGTCGGCAGGTTCGGCGGTGCCGACCAGGCCGTCCAGCCGCTGCGGGTCGTCGTCCAGCGGGGTGGTGCGCCGGGTGGCGCTGCGCCGGGCGCGGTCCAGGCAGGCATTGACCACGATCCGGTGCAGCCAGGTGGTGACCGCCGAGCGGCCCTGGAAGCCGGGGGCGGCACGGAAGGCGGAGACCAGGGCGTCCTGGAGGGCGTCCGCGGCCTCCTCGCGGTCCCCCAGGGTGCGCAGGGCGACCGCCCAGAGCCGGTCGCGGTGACGGGTCACCAGTTGCCCGAAGGCGTGTGGATCACCGGCGACGTGCCGGGCGAGCAGCGCCGCGTCGTCGTCCGCCACTGTCACCCCTCGACCCCTTGCCGTCGTTCCGGTGCGCCGGGGTGCGGTCAGCCGGAGACCTTGACCTCGGCGACGTGGCCGCGGTACCTGCCGTCGCCATCCTTGGCCAGAGCGGTCAGCCAGATCAAGAGGTAGCGCGTGGTGACCGGGGAGTCGAGGGTGTAGTCGACGGTGTTGCCGGACTTCCTGGCGAGGGTGGTGAAGCTGTCCGGCTTGAGCTGCGACGGGTTGGCGACGGCCGCGGGGGGCACCCGCAGCTCCGCGGTCTGCTCGCCGCCCTGGAACTGGACGGTCACCGAGGAGACCGACTGCGCCGAGCCGAGGTCGATCATCAGGCCGGTGCCCGACTGGAGGGCGGGCGGCTTGGGGCCGAGCTGGTCGACGAACCAGCCGGTGGTCCAGGCGGTGCCCGGGTCGCCGTCGACGGCGTTCTTGATGCTCTCGGAGCCCAGGGGGCCGTCGCCCAGCGGGTTGTACGACTCCGCGCCCTTGATGGCGACCGGCACCGGAGCGTGCACCGTCGGGTGCACGCTCGGCGCGGCGGTGCTGACCGAGGGCTGCGGGGTGGCGACGGCCTGACCGGTGTGGCGCAGGCTGCCGACGAACTGCCAGGAGGCGACGCCGATCGCGCCCAGCGCGACCGTCCAGGCGGTGGCCTTGACGGCCCGGCGCAGCCGGCGCCTGGTGCGCCGGGCGGCGGTCGGCCGGGAGGAGGCCGGCAGCGGGGCGACCGTGGTGTCGGCGACCCGGGTGGGGTTGGGCGCGGTGGGCAGGGCGTGGGTGTTGTGCCGGGGCGGGGTGTGGAAGGCCGGCAGCTCGGGCTCGGGCTGGCGGATCCGGGGCATCTGCGCGATCGCCCGGACCAGCTCCTCCGGGGTGGTGATCGGCTCGGCGTGGTGCGGCGGGTGGTCGAACAGGGCGCGCGCCGCGAGCTCGGACAGGCCCTTGTGGACGCCCGCGCGGACCTGGTCCGGCGCGGCGTTCTGCAGGCCCTTGGGCAGCCCCCGGAGGTCGTAGCGGTCCTCCGGGTACGGCCAGCGGTGGGTGAGCGCGGCGAACAGCAGCGCGCCGATCGCCCGGGTGTCCGTGCGCTGGGCGTCCTCGGCGGACTCCTCCGGGGGCAGCCCGCGCAGGGCGGCGTCCACCGCGATGCCGTTGATCCGGTACTGGCCGCTGTCGGTGCGCAGCACGCAGCGCGGGGTGAGCCGCAGGTGGGCCTGGCCCCGGCGGTGGGCGGCCGCGACGGCGTCGGCGACCTGGCGCACCATCTGGTACGCCTCGTGCGGCTCCATCGGGCCGTCCGTGAGCAGCTTGGCGAGGTCGGAGGCGTGCGGGAGCCACTCCCGCACGACGAAGACCAGCTCGCCCTCCTGGACGGCGTCCAGCACCTGGACGAAGCGCGGGTCACCGAGCAGGGCCGCCGACTTGGCGGCGGCCAGCACCTTGCGGGCGCGCTGGTGGCCGGAGGCCATCAGGTGGACGCCGACGGCCCGTCGCAGCTTCTCGTCGACGGCGCGCCAGCTGCTGAAGGTCTCGGTCTGGGAGATGCACTCTTCGAGCAGGTAGCGGTTGCCGATCTTGTCGCCGCTGTGCCGCATCGGTGCGGGGAGGGTTCGGGGGAGGGTGGCGGTGTCGCGCGGGTCGACCGTGGGCTGGGGGTCGGTCGGACGGCGCTTGTCGGAGGCGGCCCCGGGCGCGGGGGCGGGCTTCTTCCGCGGGGTGCCGGCCGCCAGTTCGGCGGCGATCTCGTCGACCGAGAGCGGGGCGGTGATCTCCGAGGTCTCCTCGCCGGCGGAGGCCTCCCGGGCGGGCTCGGCGTCCCGGTCGTCGTCGGCCGGGGCGTCCTCCTCCCCCGCCGTGGGGGCGGCCCCGGACGGGGCCTCGGAGGCGGTCGTGGAGCCTGCCCTGGAGGCGGCCTTCGATCCGGCCGTGGGAGCGGTCTTCGACCCGGCTCGGGAGCTGGCCGTGGACCCGGCCCTCGGAGCGTCCGCGGCGGGGGCGTCGGCGGTGCCCGCCGGGGCGCTCTTCCCGCCCCCGAGCTCGTCGATCGCCGCAGCCAGCGCGGCCTCGTCCGCCGCCGCGTCAGCTGCTGACGTGTCGACGACCGCCTTGGTGCCATCAGCCACCGTGGTCCTGCCTCCCCTTGTGTCGCCCCGGCCGAGAGAGTCGCTGGAGCGCGCGGATAGGCCGCCCTGTGCTCCAGGACAATTGTGCCCACTCTTCTCCACCGGGTACGACCGCTGAGACGTCCGCCAGGTTGCCCAGGGGTGGAGAGATGTCGTGCAGATCCGACACCGGGCCGCCACGTCACGGGCCGGGCGTTCCCGGCGGCGGTGGCGGCCCGGAACCCGGCCGGACGGGCGGAGGAGGCGGTCGCCCCGGTTGACGCCCGGTCAGGGCGTTCACCCGTCCGGCCGGTTGGCCGGTCGGTCAGCGGCCCAGTCGGCCGCGGACCATGCCCAGCATGGCGTTCATCTCCTCGATCCGCAGGCGCTTCGCGATGAACACGAAGACCAGCAGCTGGAGTCCACCGGCCAGGACCACCGACAGCACGCTGCCCGCCCAGCCGGCGAGCACCTGCTGGACCGCCAGGCTGACGCCGAGGCCGACCGCCGCGGCCGGGACGCAGGCGGCGGCCAGCCGGCTGTACGTCTTGCCGATCCGCTTGGTGTCCAGCCCGCCGATCTTCTTCTTCAGCTTCGGCACCGCGACCGCCACTCCGACGGCGTAGGCGAGGCCGTAGCCGAAGGCCATGCCGGTCACCGTCCACTGCGCGGGCAGCGCGACCCAGCAGATCAGCGAGAAGCCGGCCTGGCAGGCGGCCACCCAGACGGTGTTGGAGAACGGCGTCCTGGTGTCCTCGTAGGCGTAGAAGCCGCGCAGCATCACGTACTGGGCCGAGTACGGGATCAGCCCGAGCGCGAAGGCCGACAGCATCAGGCCGACGTTGGTCGCGTTGTCCAGGGCCGTGCCGCCGCCGCCGACCGCGTAGATCGAGCGGCCGATCGCCGGGCCGAGCGCCAGGAACAGGAAGGCCGCCGGGACGACCGCCACCGCGGTGGTGCGCAGCCCGTACGACAGGTCGTCGCGGACGGCTCCGGCGTCCTCGTCGGCCGCCGCCCGGGAGAGCCGGGGGAGCACCGCGCTCATGATCGAGACGGTGATGACGGCCTGCGGGAGCTGCCAGATGAGCAGGGCGTTGGAGAAGGCAGACAGGCCGACACCGCCGTGGCCGCCCTGTTCGGCGGCGCTGCCGGCCGCGGTGGCCAGCTGGGTGATGACCAGGTAGCCGGCCTGGTTGGCGAGGACGAAGAAGAAGGTCCACTTGGCCAGCCGGGCGGCCTTGCCCAGGCCGTGGCCGCGCCAGTCGAAGCGCGGCCGGAAGTGGAAGTCCGCGGCCCGCAGGTAGGGGACCATCGCCAGCGACTGGACCACCAGGCCGAGCAGGGTGCCCAGACCGAGCAGCCGGATGCCCTCCGGGGAGATGTTCTCCGGGGTGACCTGGGTGCCGTTGTAGCCGCCGTAGACCCAGATGTACGCGCCGAAGGTGAAGATCACCACGATGTTGTTGAGGACCGGGGTCCACATCATCGCGCCGAACCGGCCGCGGGCGTTGAGGATCTGCCCCATCACCACGTGGACGCCCATGAAGAAGATGGTCGGCAGGCAGTAGCGGGCCAGCGCCACCGTGGTGTCGGCGCGGGCCGGGTTGGTCATCATCGGGTGGGCGATCAGCTGGACCAGCAGCGGCGCCCCGAGGACCGCCAGGAACACCACGCCGCCGAGTCCTACCATCACCAGGGTGAGCAGCCGGCTGGCGTAGGCGGTGCCGCCGTCCTCGTCGTTCTTCATGCTGCGCACCAGCTGCGGCACGAAGACCGCGTTCAGCGCGCCGCCGCCGATCAGGATGTACAGCAGGGTCGGCAGGGTGTTCGCCGCGTTGTACGAGTCACCCATGACCGCGATGCCGATCGCGCCGGCGATCACCATGGTCCGCAGGAAGCCGGTGCCGCGCGAGACCAGGGTGCCGGCCGCCATGATCGCGCTGGAGTTCAGCAGGCCGGCGACCTTGCCGCCGCCGGCCGCCGGGGCGGGTGCGGCCGCGGGCTGGGCGCTCCGCTCCTCGGCGAGGTCCGCCCGCGGCTCGACCGCCGGGGGCACCGCGACGGCGGCGACCTGCATGGTGGCCTCGTCCTCGGAGAGCGGCGGGTCGAACTCGATCGGTGGCACGAAGGGGCGCTGCCCGTCCGCTCCGCCGTGCTGCGGCTGCCCCGGGTAGCCGCCCGCCGGCGGGTACGGCGCGGGGGCGCCCGGCGGCACCTGGGCACCCGGCGGCACCTGGGCGGCCTGGGGCACCGGCGGGACGGGCTGGACGGGCTGGACCGGGGCGGGCTGGGGCACCGGCTGCGGGCCGACGGCCCCGGCCTGGTGGCCGCCGAACAGCGCGTCCACCCCGACGTACTCGGTGGTCTCGGTGTCCCAGGCGGAGTGCGCCGGGCCCGGCTCCCACTGCGGCTGCGGCTGCTCGGCGGCGCCCCACTGCTCGGCGGCCGGACCGGTCTGCTGAGGCCAGCCGGCCTGCGCCGGGGGAGTGTCCCAGCCGGGCTGCACGGGCGGCACCGGTGGCGAGAACGGCGTCGACGGCACCGGGGTCGGGTAGCCGCCGCCCTGCGGCGGAAGCTGCGGCGGCACGTCGTACGCGGTGGCCGGCGGTGGCGCGACTGCGGGCCGTCCGGCCTGCAGTCCGTACGGGTCCTGGCCGTCCTGCTGGGTCCCGTACGCCTCGGCGGCGTACGGGTCCTGGGCGTACGTGTCGGCCACGTACCAGTCGCCGGACGGCGACTCGGCGCCCGGCCGGCTCTCACCGCGGCCCGGCGGCCGCTCCTCGCTGCGCCCGGTCATGTCACCTCTTCGCTGTTGTGGGGGGAGGCCGGCCCGGCGTTGCGGGTGGTCGGCGGTATCAAGGACCAACCTTCTCATCACCGGTGGTCCGATCCCGGCCATCCGGGCTGCTGGCGCGCGGTTTCCGCGCGGGACCGCCGGCCGTGGAACCGTCCCCGGCGGGGCCCGGTTCGGTGGCCTCCGGCTCCTCCGGCCCGGCTCCGGCGGCGCCGTCCGGGCCGTCCGCCGCCGGGCCGTCGCCGATCGGCTGGTCGCCGTCCTCGTGCGGCTGACCGCCGCGCCGCTTGCGCTGGCGGACGAAGCGCAGGGCGGCCAGCACCAGCAGCACGGCGGCGCCGGCGAAGACGTACAGCACCCCGTTGGTGACGGAGGTGACCTCGACCGTGAACACCTGGGGAGCACCGTAGGGCCTCGGATCGGGGCCGGTGGTGTACAGCTGGGCGATCATGGTGACCGGGCCGTTGTTGCGGGCCTCGGCGTTGAAGCGCAGCGTGACGCTCTGCGAGGCCGGGAGGACGAGGTCCTCCTCCTTGCCCACCCGCAGCCGGTTCGGCTGGTTCGAGCTGAGCCGCAGCTTCAGGTTGGTGACCGTCTGGGTGAGGTCGTTGCGCACGCTGACCTGGAGCTGGCCGGTGTCCCCGGCCAGGGTGACCACCTTCTTCTTCGGCACCTGGACGGCGTTGGTGAGCTCCGTCAGGTACTGGCCCACGCCCTGGCGGTAGTCCTGGCCGGCCGGCGCCTGGCTGCGCCACTCGGTGGACAGCGAGCGGACCATGGCGGCGCTGAACGGGCCGCGGACCCGCTGCGGCAGGGTGAGCACCCGCATCAGGGTGTCCAGGTTCCGCTGGATCGTGTCGGTGCCGCTCAGGGCGTCGGCCGGCAGCTCGGTGGCCCGGGCCTGGGTCGGGTAGTCGGCGGACGACGGGACGGCCGTGTTGGCCTTCGGGTCCGGCGCGGACTGGGCCAGCGCGTCCAGCTTCACCGGGGCCAGCCACTTGTCGGTCGCCGTCTGCAGCGCGCCCGCCAGCACCTTGGCGGTGACGGCGGTCATCTCGCGCGGCGGCATGACCAGCAGGCCGCGCTGGTTCTGCGGCTGCTCGTGGGTGATCGTGAAGGTCTCGGCCAGGAAGCGCTGGGTCGCGTCGGTCTGGTCCTTCGGGGCGCTCAGGTCCTTCTGGAAGAGCGAGGAGACCGTGTCGTCGGCGACCACGGCGCTCTGCCCGTTGCCGATCGGGCGCACCGCGGTCGGGGTGTAGTTCACCGAGTCCGGGTCGGGCATGCTCGCGCCGTTGACCAGCACCAGGCTGCTGCCCGCCTGCCGGGCGATGCCGGCGATCTGCTGGTCGAGGTAGCCCTGGTACGGCCAGGCCACGTCGGAGCGGGTGTCCACGGAGAGCCGGCCCTCGACGGTCAGCCGTCCGGCGGTGGCCGCCTTGTCCAGGGCGGTGCCCATACCGGTCAGGTCGGCGCCGTTGTGGGCGATCGAGGCGAGGTCCGGGTCGGCGTACGGCAGCGCGATGACCTGGTTGCCCGACTTGGCGACGGCCGCGCGCAGCTTGTTCAGCCAGGCCTCGGCGGCGGGCGAGGCGTCGTGGGAGACGGTGTTGTCCTCCTTGGCGGGCTTGCCCGCCGCCTCGCCGCCCGGCTTCTGCACCCGGTACTTGCCGGTCATCGCGAACGCCGCGTCCAGCAGGTCCGGGTCGATCACCCAGGTCAGGCCGGTCAGCTTGGAGCCGGTGTCGACCAGCTCGTACAGCCGGCCGCCCGGCGCGAACTCGGTGGCCAGGCTGTCGTCGCGCAGCACCGGGAGGGTCTGGTCGTTGTCGGCGGCGGTCTGCGCGGCCAGGACCGGCGCGTGCACCAGCGGCCAGAGCGTGGTGACCTTCGTCGGCTGGGCCTCGGTGCCGCCCTGGGAGAAGGGCAGGAAGGTCCGCGCGATGCCCAGGGGCCGGTCGCGCGGGTTGTCGGCGGTCGAGCCCCAGGCGTCCACCGCGAGCTCGTAGACGCCGCTCTCGGACAGCCCGAGGTCGCTGACCGCGACGCTGAGGGTGTACGGCAGGCTCTGGCCGGGCTTCAGCTCCGGCAGGGCGTACTGCGGGCTGTCCAGCTCGGTGCCGTCGTCGCCCCTCGGCGTGGTGCGGGAGGCCACGCCCTGGAGCTCGCTGCGCCGCTGCAGGGGCTTGTTGGA
Organism: Kitasatospora sp. NPDC059648; assembly: GCF_042734825.1. Taxonomy (NCBI): domain Bacteria; kingdom Bacillati; phylum Actinomycetota; class Actinomycetes; order Kitasatosporales; family Streptomycetaceae; genus Kitasatospora; species Kitasatospora sp. NPDC059648. The sequence continues at coordinate 10,439 of NZ_JBHWDU010000111.1, forward strand.
GACCGGCTTGCGGACTGCCGCGTGGGCGCCCTTGAGGGCCGACTTGCCCGAGTTGGTGACGTGGCCGGTGATGGACACGGTGCCGTTCGGAACGGCCAGCTGCGGGGTCACCGTCTCGATGGTCAGCACCACCGGGTACTCCGCGGTGGCCGCGGCGTCGGCGGCCGGGCGGATGTTGCCGCCGGCCGGCAGCGCCACGGCGGGGGCGGCCGTGAACAGGGTCAGGGCGGCCGCGCAGGCGGCGGCGAAGCGGCGGGCGAGGCGGCCCGGGCTCCGTCCGTCGGCGGGACGTCCGTCGGGGCCCGATGCCCGTCCAGGCTGTCGGTGCGCCCCCAGGCCCGAGTGCCGTGCCGGCTCACTCACTCGTTTCGCCCTCGCCGTTCTGTTCGATCGCTCGCTGCTGATGCTGATGCTGTCCGCCCGGCGCTGGTGCCGGACGTTCCCCGCTCGACGTTCTTCGTTCGACGCTGTACGCCACCCTGCTGCCGCGGAGGGTTCCGTCGGCACGGCGGCGGCACGCGACACCGCATCCCCGGTTCCGGTGTCCGCGATCCGTCCACCGGCATGGTAACGATCCAGCCTGGCGTGCAGTGTTGCGGGCTGTGGGATGAGACGCCCGAAACGCGCGGGCGGTTGACCTTCCGGGGCACGTACCCTTGTGAGCCGTGTCCACTGCCAATGAGCCCACCGCGCGCACCGATCGTCCCAGCACCGCCGCCCAGGTCGTCCCAGGCCTGAGCGAGGCCCAGACCCTGGGTCTGCAAGAACTGCTGCGGGTGTCTCCGGTGGCCGACGAGATCGCCCGCCGCTTCCAGGCGGCCGGTCACCGGCTGGCCCTGGTCGGCGGCTCGGTGCGGGACGCGCTGCTCGGCCGGCTCGGCAACGACCTGGACTTCACCACCGACGCCCGCCCGCAGCAGGTGCTCAAGCTGGTCAAGGGCTGGGCGGACGCGGTCTGGGACGTCGGCATCGCCTTCGGCACCGTCGGCGCCCGCAAGGACACCCCCGAGGGCTCCTTCCTGATCGAGATCACCACCTACCGCTCCGAGGCGTACGACCGCACCTCCCGCAAGCCCGAGGTGACCTACGGCGACACCATCGAGCAGGACCTGGTCCGGCGGGACTTCACGGTCAACGCGATGGCCGTCGACCTGCCCGGCCGCGGCTTCGTCGACCCGCACCACGGCCTGGAGGACCTGGAGGCCCGGGTGCTGCGCACCCCCGCCACCCCGGAGGAGTCCTTCTCCGACGACCCGCTGCGGATGATGCGGGCCGCCCGCTTCGCCGCCCAGCTGGACTTCGACCCGGCGCCCGAGGTGGTCGCCGCGATGACCGCGATGGCCGAGCGGATCACCATCGTCTCGGCCGAGCGGGTGCAGGCCGAGCTGAACAAGCTGCTGCTGGCCGACCATCCGGTGAAGGGCCTGCGGCTGCTGGTCGACACGGGCCTGGCCGGGCACGTGCTGCCGGAGCTGCCCGCGCTGAAGCTGGAGCGTGACGAGCACCACCGGCACAAGGACGTCTACGAGCACTCGCTGACCGTCCTGGAGCAGGCCATCGCCCTGGAGCAGGACGGCCCGGACCTCACCCTGCGGCTCGCCGCGCTGCTGCACGACATCGGCAAGCCGCGCACCCGCCGCTTCGAGTCGGACGGCCGGGTCTCCTTCCACCACCACGAGGTGGTCGGCGCCAAGATGGCCCGCAAGCGGATGCGCGAGCTCAAGTACTCCAAGGAGCTCACGGAGGACGTCTCGCGCCTGGTCGAGCTGCACCTGCGCTTCCACGGCTACGGCGGCGGCGAGTGGACCGACTCGGCCGTGCGCCGCTACGTCACCGACGCCGGGCCGCTGCTGGAGCGCCTGCACAAGCTCACCCGCTCCGACTGCACCACCCGCAACAAGAAGAAGGCGGCCGCCCTCTCGCGCACCTACGACGGCCTGGAGCACCGGATCGCCGAGCTGAAGGCGCAGGAGGAGTTGGACGCCATCCGTCCGGCGCTGGACGGCAACCAGATCATGGAGCTGCTCGGGCTGAAGCCCGGCCCGCAGGTCGGCAAGGCGTACAAGCACATGCTCGAACTGCGGCTGGAGCACGGCCCGATGGGGCCCGACGAGGCGGTCGCGGCGCTGCGGGCCTGGTGGGACGGCCAGCAGCAGGGCTGACCACGACGGCGGCGAAGGAACGAGGGGCGGCCCCGGTGCCGCCCCTCGCCCGTGCGCGGGATCACTTCAGATGCTTGAGGCAGAGCACGTAGTCCAGCGCCGGCCAGTTCGAGTAGGTGCGGGTGTACGTGCTGTCCGACTTCGGCTGCTTCTTGCAGACCGTCTCGTCGGAGGTGGCGAAGTACTTGTAGACCACCTTGTACTGCGCCTTGGCGTCGGTGCAGGGCAGCACGGTGATCTTCGGGTGGTCGGCGCTGGTCCCGTCGTTGCGCAGGCAGTCGCCGGTCTTGGCGTCGTCCACCGCGTCGCTCGGGTCGGTCGGGGTGGCGACCGGCGGCAGGGTGATGCTCGGCAGGGAGAAGGACGGCATCGGGGGCGGCGGGGTGTAGCTGAAGGTGGGCTGCGGCGACGGGGAGAAGGTCACCGTGTTGACCGGCGACGGGGAGGCGACCGGGGTGCCGGGGTCGCTCTTCGGACCGATCACGCCGGTGACGACCAGGATCCCGGTGGTCAGCAGGGAGACCGGCACCAGCAGCATCGCCAGGTGCGGGCGGCTGGTCAGCGGGGTGCCCGGGTCGAGCTGGGGGCCGTGGGTACCCGGCATCGGCGGCGGCAGCCGCTTGATCCGGCCGTGGGCGCCGAGGTTCATCAGCAGGGTGATCAGCGTCAGCAGCGGCGACACCCAGCTCCACCAGCCCTGGACGAGCGTCCGGGCGGACATGTCGCGCACGGTGGCCGTGCCGCAGGTGCGGCAGAACGGCCCGTGCATCCGCAGCATCCGGAACGCGACTATCAGGCCCTGGTGGCCGCGGACGGTCGCGCGCACCGCGGGGAAGCCGCCGCAGAAGCGGCAGTGCTCCCCGTCCGCCGGGGCCGGCGGCGGGTAGCCGTAGCCGTAGCCGGGCGGCGGGGCGCCGTAGGGCTGCTCCGGGGGCGGGGCCCCCGGGTAGCCGTACCCCGGCGGGGGCGGTGCGCCGTACGGGCTGCCGTCACCCGGTGGCGGGCCGTAGGGCATCTGGGGCGGAGGCGGAGCGGACAAGGAGGTCCCCCGGGAACAGGAATGGTGGCGGAAGGGTCAGGACTTCTTCACCGGCGGGTAGCCGCCGGTGGTGGGGGTCAGCGGGCCCAGGCAGAGCACGTACCGCGTCTTGTTCCAGCGGCGTCCGCTCTTGCCCGAGACGGCGCTGGTGGTCTGCGGCGTCTGCCGGCAGCGGGCCACGTCGGTGGTGCCGGTGAACTTCGACAGCACCTTGTAATTGGCTTTGGTGTCAGTGCACTTGACGATCTCGACGTCACGCGAGCCGCTCACCCGGACGCAGTCGCCGGGCTTGGCGCTGCTGACGCTCGGGCCGGCCACGAAGTAGCCGGCCGCGAGCACGGCGCAGCCGCCGACCAGCCCGGCGATCCTCAGCTTGGAGCGGACGCCGCGCTTGGCGGGGGGCGTCGCCGCCACCGGGGCGGGCTGGGGGTAGCCGTACGCGCCGGCGGGCGGCTGCTGCCCGTACGGGGCCTGGGGCTGCGGCTGGGGCTGGGGCTGCGGTGCCTGGGGGTACGGGTTCTGGGCGTACGGGTTGGGGTACGGCAGCGGGGCGGCCGGCTGCTGCCCGTAGGGCGGTTGGCCGCCGTACGCGGGCGGTGGCGGACCGTACCCGGGCGCGGCGGGTGGCGGCGGCCCGTACGGGCCGGTCGGTGTGCTCATCAGTTCGTCCCCCGTGACCGAGTGCTGTCGTTCAGACAGGTTTACGTACCTTAGCGACTCGGTCGGACGCAATCGGTCCCGCGGCCGCAGGGGACATCGGGACAGGGTGGTTTCGATTCCGCTACCGGACGGTTTCAGTGGCCGTCGCCGGGGAGCGGTCCGGACCGCCGGACGGCCCGCAGGTAGAGGACCGCGGTCAGCGCGTACACCACGGCCACCCCGAGGACCACCGTGACCGAGCGGCCGGACAGCGGCAGCACCAGTGCGGTGACCAGGGCGGCGGCCACGAAGGCGACGTTGAACAGCACGTCGTAGATGGCGAAGACCCGCCCGCGGAACTCGTCCTCGACCGACTCCTGCACCACGGTGTCGGCGCAGATCTTGGTGCCCTGGGTGACCACTCCGAGCAGCAGGGCGGCGGCCAGGCAGGGGATCGGGGCGAAGAAGAGGCCCAGCGCGGGGACGAAGACCACCGGGGCGAGCAGGCAGACCGTCATCCAGCCGGCCAGGCCGAGCCGGCGGGTGCACCAGGGGCTGACCACCGCGGCGATGAAGAACCCCGCGGCCGACAGGCCGACCGCCTGGCCGAGGGTGGCCAGTCCGGCCGCGCTGTCGGCCGGGTCGTTGAAGGTGTACCGGGCGAGCATCACCACGACCACGATCAGCACGCCGTAGCAGAACCGGGCCGCGGTGACGGCGGCCAGCGCGTGCACGGCGGGGCGGCGGTCCCGCACCAGGTGTCGCACGGCGGCGCCGAGTTCGACGGCGGCCCGCTTCAGCGCCTGGCCGAGCGCGGGGTGGTCGCCGTGCCGCTCGGGGCCGAGCAGGTCGCGGTCCATCCGGCGGGCGGCCAGCGCGGCCGACAGGTAGAGCAGCGAGGCGACGGTGACCAGCGCGGCGTCCGCCTCAGGCCCGGGCGCCATCACCTGGTGCAGCAGGAAGCCGATGCCCCCGCCCGAGGCGGCCGCGACCGTCCCGAGGGTGGGGGAGAGGGCGTTGGCGGTGACCAGGGTGTCCTGCTCGACCACCCGCGGCAGGGCGGCCGAAAGGCCGGCCAGGATGAACCGGTTGAGCGCCGTGACCAGCAGCGCCGACGCGAAGAACAGCCAGGTCGGCGCCTCGACCAGGAGCAGCGCTCCGGTACCCAGCCCCAGCCCGAAGCGGGCCAGGTTGCCGAAGTAGAGCACCTGACGGCGGCGCCAGCGGTCCAGCAGCACCCCGGCGAACGGGCCGATCACCGAGAACGGCAGCAGCATCACGGCCAGCACCGATGCGATGTCGGCGGGGGAGGACTGCTTCTCGGGGGAGAAGACCACGTAGGCGGCGAGCGAGACCTGGAAGACGCCGTCCGAGAGCTGGGAGAGCACCCGGGCGGTGAGCAGCCGGCGGAAGTCCCGGCCACGGAGCAGGCCGGGGAGCGTGGCGCGTTGCGCGGACTGGTGGGTGCTGCCGTTCTCGGTGATCGCCACCCGCCCAGAGTGCCATGGAACCGGGCGCCGTTTCACGTGAAACATTCGCTGCGGAAACGTGAAGGGCTCACGATCGGATGATCGTGAGCCCTTCGGCCGCGCTATGAGCGGTCAGCTCTGCACTCGGCGCTCGAAAGTCGCGAACCGAGCTGCGCTCAGCGCTCGACCTCGCCGCGGATGAACTTCTCGACGTTCTCCTTGGCCTCGTCGTCGAAGTACTGCACCGGCGGGGACTTCATGAAGTACGAGGAGGCCGACAGGATCGGGCCACCGATGCCGCGGTCCTTGGCGATCTTCGCGGCGCGGACGGCGTCGATGATGACACCGGCGGAGTTCGGGGAGTCCCAGACCTCCAGCTTGTACTCCAGGTTCAGCGGGACGTCGCCGAACGCGCGGCCCTCAAGGCGGACGTAGGCCCACTTGCGGTCGTCCAGCCAGGCCACGTAGTCCGACGGACCGATGTGGACGTTCTTGGCGCCCAGCTCGCGGTCGCGGATCTGCGAGGTGACGGCCTGGGTCTTGGAGATCTTCTTCGACTCCAGGCGCTCGCGCTCCAGCATGTTCTTGAAGTCCATGTTGCCGCCGACGTTCAGCTGCATGGTGCGTTCGAGGATGACACCGCGGTCCTCGAACAGCTTGGCCATCACGCGGTGCGTGATGGTGGCGCCGACCTGGGACTTGATGTCGTCACCGACGATCGGCACGCCGGCCTCGGTGAACTTGTCCGCCCACTCCTTGGTGCCCGCGATGAACACCGGCAGGGCGTTCACGAAGGCGACCTTGGCGTCGATGGCGCACTGGGCGTAGAACTTGGCCGCGTCCTCGGAGCCGACGGGCAGGTAGCAGACCAGGACGTCGACCTGCTTGTCCTTGAGGACCTGGACGACGTCGACCGGAGCCTCGTCCGACTCCTCGATGGTCTCCCGGTAGTACTTGCCCAGGCCGTCGAGGGTGTGGCCACGCTGGACGGTCACGCCGGTCGGCGGGACGTCGCAGATCTTGATGGTGTTGTTCTCGCTGTTGCCGATGGCGTCGGCCAGGTCGAAGCCGACCTTCTTGGCGTCGACGTCGAAGGCGGCGACGAACTCCACGTCACGAACGTGGTAGTCACCGAACTGGACGTGCATCAGCCCGGGGACCTTGCCGGCCGGGTCGGCGTCCTTGTAGTACTCGACACCCTGCACCAGCGACGCGGCGCAGTTGCCCACGCCCACGATGGCTACGCGAACCGAACCCATTCCGGTTGCTCCCTGTGATCTCATGAGGGCCGCCGGGGTCGACGGCACTCGTCCTGCTTCTTCGAATGACTGCTTGTACGGGCGCGAGGCGCCCACTCCTGCCGCGCGGCACCGGGCTGACGCGGTGTCAGCGCTCCTGGTCGGAGCGCCCCGGGCGGTCGTACGGTGGCCCGGACGGGTCGGGGGACCCGGTCTCCTGGCCACGGCCGTCCGAAGTCGTGGGGGGTACGGCGGTGGCGCCGGTGCTCCCGGTGGGGGCGCCGGCAGCGGGCCCGGTCCGGCCGGTGCGGTTGGCCCGCTCGGTCTCGATCAGCTCGTTGAGCCACCGGACCTCGCGTTCCACCGACTCCAGGCCGTGCCGCTGGAGTTCGACGGTGTAGTCGTCGAACCGTTCGCGGGCGCGGGCCAGCGAGCTGCGCATCCGCTCCAGGCGCTCCTCCAGCCGACTGCGGCGACCCTCCAGGACGCGCATCCGGACGGCCCGGTCGGTCTGGCCGAAGAAGGCGAAGTGGACGCCGAAGCGCTCGTCCTCCCAGGCGTCCGGACCGGAGTCGGCGAGCAGCTCCTCGAAGCGCTGCTTGCCCTCGGGGGAGAGCCGGTAGACGATCTTCGACCGCTTGCCGTTGAGCGCGGTGGCCGGGACGTACTCGACGTCCGGGTTGTCCTCGACCAGGAAACCCTGGGCGACCAGGCTCTTCAGGCACGGGTAGAGCGTTCCGTAGGAGAGCGCCCGCAGCGCTCCGAGCAGGATGTTGAGCCGCTTGCGCAGCTCGTAGCCGTGCATCGGGGCGTCATGGAGCAGGCCGAGAACGGCGAACTCCAGCACTCCTGAGCGCCTGCCCACTGCCGTCGTCCTCCTCCCTCTCGACCCTCGCTCCGGCCGCTGCACCGTCGGTATACCGCTTCGATGTATCGGCTCGATATATCGAGAACAGTAAACCCGACCTCCGGAACGGGCAAGGGGGGCACGCGTGAATGTGATCACAAGCCGACGCGCGGGTGGGGTTGGCAACGGGCATGTAATGATCTGTCGTCGTTTTGCGGTTATTGGCGGCTGATGCCCGATTAGTTGTATTTCAGCGCTGCGTACGCTGTCGCGTGTGCACGAGGACCAACCTCCGGGGTTAGGGCGGTCCGGGCATCGGACAGGAACCCTGCCTTCAGGCCGCCAAGGCCTGGCGAGGAGCGGCTGAGAACATGAGCGAGCGACGGCGAAGGACGCCCAACCCGGGCGGTGACGGGCAGCAGCCCCCGGGAGGCGGAGGTCGTCGGGGTGGTCCCGGTCCCGACGAGCTGGCCTCGGACGGGCTCGGCCGCCGACGCCCGCCGGGCGTCCGGGAGACCGCCCAGCAGCCCCGGATGACCCGTGCCGAGATGCGCAAGGCGGCGCAGAAGAAGGGCAAGGGGGGCGGTCGGCGCGGAGCCGCCGCCGCTTCCGCCGCAGCCGCCGGCCCGGGCAAGAAGCGCTTCATCGACTACCCGCGGTTCGGCAAGACCGGCATCCGCCGCTGGCTGCCGTCCTGGAAGCAGTGGCTGAGCGCCTTCCTGCTGTTCTTCGCCACCGGCGTCGGCGTCGTGTTCTACCTCTACCAGACCACGGAGATCCCGAACCTCAAGGACCTGGTGAAGGAACAGAACACCATCTACTACTGGGCCGACGGCAGCGAGATGACCCGCAAGGGCGACACCAACCGCCAGATCGTCGAACTCAACGACATCAGCCCCAACCTGCAGAACGCCGTCATCTCGGCCGAGAACGAGACCTTCCGCACCGACAGCGGCGTCGACCCCAAGGGCATGCTGCGCGCCGTCTACAACATGGCGAAGGGCGGCGAGACCCAGGGCGCCTCGACGATCACCCAGCAGTACGTCAAGAACGCCTACCTCAGCCAGGAGCAGACCCTCAGCCGCAAGCTGAAGGAGTTCTTCATCACGCTCAAGATCAACCAGAAGCTGGACAAGCCCGAGATCCTCAAGGGCTACCTCAACACCAGCTGGTTCGGCCGCAACGCCAACGGTGCCCAGGCCGCGGCCCAGGCCTACTACGGCGTCAACGCCAAGGACCTGAACCTCTGCCAGAGCGCCATGCTGGCCGGACTGCTGAAGGGCGCGAACTACTACGACCCGTCCAAGCCGGCCAACCACGACCGCGCCGTGGAGCGCTGGAAGTGGATCCTGGACCGGATGGTGATCACCCACAACGCCACCGCGGAGGAGCGGGCGAAGTGCACCACCTTCCCCGAGCCGATCCCGGTGAAGTCCAGCTCCAACATGAACGGTGAGATCAGCTACCTGGTCGACACCGCCAACCAGTACGTGATGGCCACCGACAAGTCGATCACCCAGCAGATGATCGACAAGGGCGGCCTGAAGATCTACACCACCTTCGAGAAGGACAAGGTCGACGCCCTGAAGAAGGCCGTCGACGACGTCAAGGCCGAGAACCTCGACCCGCAGAAGCGCCCCAACAACGACACCTTCGTCCAGTTCGGCGCCGCCAGCCTGCGCCCCGGCGACGGAGCGATGGTCGCCATCTACGGCGGCGACGGCGTGGAGAACGGCCACTTCGACAACAACGCCAACGCGGGCGGCGTCCAGGTCGGCTCGACCTTCAAGCCCTTCGTGCTGGCCACCGCGATGCAGGTCGGCGTGCAGACCGCGAAGGACGGCGACGGCAAGCCCAAGCGGATCAACGCCGACAGCCGCTACCTCGCCGACGACATGTCCGAGATCCGCAAGCCGGACGGCTCGCTGGTGATCGGCGACGACGGCAAGCCCTACCGGCAGAAGAACGAGGACTCCGGCAAGCGCGGCTACGTCTCGCTGCGGCAGGCCATGCAGTTCTCGTACAACGTGCCCTTCGTCCAGCTCAACCAGGACGTCGGCGGTCCGGCCGTGGCCGACATGGCCGTGCAGATGGGCATCAAGCGGGACAGCCTGGCCGACCCGAAGACCGCGACCTTCCCGCTCGGCACCTCCACCATCAGCCCGATCCGGATGGCCACCGGCTACGGCACCCTGGCGGCGAGCGGCAAGGAGGCCGAGCCCTACTCCGTCACCAAGGTCGAGGTGGACGGCAGGGAGCGCCCGGGCTTCGGCAAGAAGGACACCAAGGTGGCGCTGGAGCCGGCCGTCGCCGACAACGTCACCGACGTGCTGGTGAACGTGGCCAAGAACGGTACCGGTACCAAGACCAACTCCCTGGGCCGCCCGGTGGCGGGCAAGACCGGTACCACCGACCAGAACAAGTCGGCCTGGTGGGTCGGCTACACCCCGCAGCTGGTCACCAGCGTCGCGATGTGGCGCGAGGACCCGAGCAAGCACGACCGGGAGTCGCTCAACGGCACCGGCGGCAAGGAGTCCATCCACGGTGGTGACATCCCCACCGACATCTTCACCCGGTACATGAAGGCCGCGCTGGCCAACGAGAAGAAGATGGACTTCCCGACCCCGCAGTCGGTCGGCACCGAGGTGGACTCCTCGGGCGCGCCGTCCACGGCCACGGCGACGCCCACCCAGACGGTGACGGAGACCCCGTCGGCCCCGGCCCAGACCCAGGCGCCGGTCCAGCAGCCGACCCAGCCGCAGCCGCCGCAGCCCACCCAGGGCGGGGGCTGCGTGCCGGGCGTGGACTGCCAGCCGACCCCGACGGCGACCGCCACCCGTCAGCCGAAGCCGACGAGCAGTTGCGGTCTCATCTTCTGCCCGTCGACGCCGCCGCCCAGCACCGGCGGTGGTGGCGGCGGTGGCGGCGGCGGTGGCGGTGGCGGCAAGCCGACCCCGAGCAGCACCGGCGGCGCCCAGGGCGGCGGAGCGGCCGGGTAGCGGTCCGGTCGTCGGCTCCGGCCGACGAGACGGTGAACGGCGGTGGCGGCCCTCTTCGGAGG
>NZ_JBHWDU010000112.1:0-20234 GCF_042734825.1 Kitasatospora sp. NPDC059648
TTTTTTAACATTTTTATTTTGGGGGGGCGGTTTTTTTTTTTTTTATTCCCGGGGGGGGGCCGGGCCCCCGGGGGGGCGGGGCGTGGGGGCCGGCCCCCCGCCGCTCGACGGGACGCCGTCCGGGAGGACCGGAACGGGTCAGCCGACGGGGGACGGCGCGTCGGGGTGCCGCTCGTCGACGTCCACCGCGTACGTCGACGCTCGGACGCCGGTGACCGCGCTGGTGGTGGCCGCGCTGGTGGTGGCCGCAGAAGCCGTCTCGTTCAAAGCCGCTCTCCCCACCCCGGTGGGCACCGCCTCGGGTGCCCGTGATGGCACTCGTGTGCCCCGCCCTCACGGGATCATGCACCCCGGGGCGCGATGCGTCGGACGAGCGGGCCCCACCGTTCCCGGTCGGTCCTGCTGCGGGCCGCGTCGGGGCCGGTGCGGGGCCGGCGCCGCACCCGTGCGGGGTCTGCGCCGGTCAGTCCGTGACGGTCTCGGCGTGCCGGTGCAGCGCGTCCAGGAGCGCGGTCTGCTGGTCGTTCAGTTCGCCGCCGGTACGGGCCCTGGCCTGTTTGCGCAGCCAGGCTCCGGGCCGGAACGCCGGGTCGTCCCCGAGGCCGGTGCGGTTGACGGGGCCGTCGAGGGTGCCACCGGCGGCGAGGTAGGCGAGCAGGCGGCGGTAGGAGCGGTTCCAGTCCGGCTCAAGGCGCCACAGCTCGTCCAGCGCGTCGAGCCTGCCGGCCTGGTCGGGGGTGAGGTGGTCGGCCTTGCGCTGGCGGCGCATCCACGCGCCCACCGCGTAGTCGTCCAGCTTCGCGGTCGCGGGGATCGCCAGGTGGCCGTGGGCCCGGTGGAACGCGGCGGCGTAGGCGTGTCCGCGCTCCCAGGCGTTGGCGTTCTTCGACCAGATCATGCCGAGCGCGTCCAGCTCGCTGATCCGGGCCGCGTCCAGCAGGCCCTGCCCGTTCAGATGGCGCTGGCGGGAGAGCCAGGAGATCAGCTCGGCGTGCCGCGCCTTGTCGGTGGGGTCGAGGTGGCCGTGCCGGAGGTGGAACACGGCGGCGACCGCGTGCATCCGCTGCCACTCCACGGCCCGCGGGTTGAGGGCCCGGAGCTTGACGGTCCGCAGGATCCGTCCGGCGTGCCGGCGGGCGTCGATCCGCAGCCACGCGGTCGGCTGCTCCGCCGCGGCCGACGGCTGGTCGCCCTCCCCCTCCCCGCGTTCGGCGGCCTGCCCGGCCTCGCCCTGGGCGGGCTCGGTCGCGGTGGTGCGCAGGGCGGGCCGGGAGCGGTGGGTGCGCAGTTCGGTGATCCGGCCGACCACCCGGGCGTCGTGGGCGGCCAGGGCGCGCAGGACGCGCCAGATGGTGCGGAAGGCGGACGCTTCGAGCTCGGCGTCGGCCTCCGCCTTCACGGCCTCGCCGGCGTCGTGCACCTCGGAGGGGTCGGCGGTGGCGGTGTCGTCGCCGAGGGCGGGAGCGGGCAGGTAGACCGGGATGACGACCCAGGAGACCTTGCCCTGCCGGTAGGACTGGCGCAGCGCGCGGCCGACGGCCTGGACGATGTCGATGACCGACGACTTGGGGTCCGCGAAGCAGACGGCGTCCACGGCCGGGATGTCGATGCCCTCCGAGAGCAGGCGGGCGTTGGCGAGGATGCCGCACTCCTCGCCGTCCTCGCCGGTGTGGGCCTTGAACTCGGCGAACGCGGCGCGGCGCTCGGCCAGCCGGTCGGTGCCGGCCACCGCCTTCGCCCAGATGCGCTCGGGGCGTTCGGCGTCCTCCAGCAGCCCGGAGGCGTCCAGCAGGTCCGCGGCGAACGCGCGGGCACCCGCGATCCGCGAGTGGAAGGTGATCACCCTGCGCAGGTCCAGGTCCGCGACGGCGCGCAGCACCGCGATCTGCAGGGCCAGGCGCAGCAGGTCCTCGTTGCTGCGCTGGGAGCGCAGGTCGGCGACGGCGGGGAGGTTGAGCAGGTCGCGCAGGTCCTCGTCCGTGACGACGGGGACGAGGACGCGGTAGTCGGCGAGGTAGCCGTGCTCGATGCCCTGGCCGAGGGTCCAGGTGAACACGGTCCTGCCGTAGACGCGCTCGTCGTCCATCGAGCAGAGCACGGTCCCTTCCGCGACGTCGACCACCTCCTGCGGGATGCGGCTCTCGTCGACGATGCGCGGGGTGGCGGTGAAGTACAGGCGGCGCAGCGCGGGGACCTGGGCGTCGTCGTGGACGGCGGCCCACGGCTTGCCGTCGGAGCCGGCGGTGCGGTGGGCCTCGTCCACGACGACCAGGTCCCAGGCAGGCAGGCCGAACAGCTGGTGGGCCTGGACGATCCGCTCCAGGCTCGCGTAGGTGGCGTACACGGTGACCGGCTCGCCGGGCCTCGCCGCGGCGATCAGGTCGGCGATCCGCGCGGCCTGCGTCGACACCTGCGCGCGGATCCGGCCGCCGGCCTCCGCGCTCTCCAGTGCCTCCTCCCGCGAGCACGCCGCCACCGCCAGTCCCCGGCGCCCGCCCTTCAGCGACCAGGACTCGGCGGTCTGTTCCAGCAGCTCGATCGTCGGCACCAGCACGAGGACCACGCCACGCGCGGCGAGGCGCCGGGCGCAGCCGGCGGCGATCAGCGTCTTCCCGGACCCGGTAGCCGCGACGACCGTCGCGCGGCCCCCGTCCTTCACCTCGCGCACCGCCGCCGAGACGGCGTCCTTCTGGAACCGGTGCAGCGGCAGCGGGTTGACCACGCCGAGCGGCTGCGTCGGGACGGGCGTCCCGGCCTCGGCGCGCGGCCCGTCCGGCACGGCGGCCGTGGTGGCGGCGGTGGTCGAGGTGTCCACTGCGGTGTGTCTCCTGTTCTACGGGGCGGGGCCGGTCGGGGCCTGGTCGGCCGGGTGCGGTCGGGGCCGGGTCGCCCGGGGCCGGGAGGTGCGGGTGGTCAGGGGTCGTGTTCCTGCGCGCGGCCCCTCACGGCCCGGGCACCCAGGCCCGGACTTCGAGGTACTGGATGTCCGCGTCCTCGACGGCACGGCCGGTCTCCACCAGCCACGCCTTCATCGCCTCGGTGACGTCGCCGTGGTGGTCGGCGACCCGCCGGGACCACTCGACGGCGTCGAACCCGCCCGTGGACGCGGAGCCGTAGGTGCGTTCCTCCGTACCGTCCGCGCGCGGGACGAAGCCCCGGCGCAGGCCCGGCGAGTCCTCCGTCGAGCCGGCCGACATCGTGAACTGGTCGGCGCGCATCCGCACGGTGAAGGCAAGGCGGCCGCCGGCCCGACCCGTCGCGTGCACCACCGGGGCCAGGTGGCTCGCGCCCGAGCGGATGGCCTGTCTGCCCGCGCGGCCGGCCATGCTCTCTCCGGGCGCGCCGACGACGTCCTTGCCGCGCACCCGCGCCTTCTGCCCGGTCCTCGTGCGGCGGCGTTCCACGTGCTCGGCCGCGATCCCGGCCAGTGCCTCGGTGTCGCGCTCGCCGCCGCGCACCGCGCGCACGATCTGGCGCAGCGCGTCGACGAACGCCGCGCCCTTGCCCTTGGTGAAGAACTGGGAGACGAGCGAGGCGTCGCGGCCCAGCATCCTGGCGACCTGGCGCTTGGTGTAGCCCTGGTCGATCAGCTGCCGGGTGAGGCGGGCGGCCTCGTTCGGGTTGTCCGGGTCGGCCGGGCTCACTGCCGCTCACCTCCGGCCGCCTGCCCGGCGGCGAGCTCGGCGCGGCCCCGGGCGCGCAGTTCGAGGTACTGCGCCTGGCTGGTCGGGTGCTCGACGGGGCCGGTGAGGTGGCCCTTGAGGAGGTAGTCACCCGGCTCCCCCCGGTAGGGCCAGGGCTGGCGCTCGGTCAGGGCGATGCCGTCGGTGCCGAAGTACACGACCGTACCGGGCGCGGCGTGCAGCGCCCCGGCGTGCCCGATGACCTCCTTGCCCTGCCGGTACTTCATGTCCAGCAGCGCCGCCCGCGCCCCCGACCACACGTACGCCGCCCACTCGGGGTGGGCGTACGGGTCACGGGAGAAGCCGGCCTGCCGCTGCCAGGTCACCAGCGTCCCGTCCTGGCCGAGGATCTCCACCCCGGGCGGAAGCGCCTCGCCGACCGGCGTGGTGCCGGAGACCAGGCGCGGGCGCTGCGCGAAGCCGCCGAGGCCGAACAGCAGCACCGAGCGGACGGCGCGGCTGGCGAGGTGGGCGGCCTGCCGCTGCCGCTCGTCGCCGTGCATGCGGGAGAGGTTGGCCAGGTCCGCCCAGGCGGCCTTGAGGCGCTTGCCCCACTCGTCGAGCGGCTTGCCGTCCTCGAAGAGCAGGCCGCCGAGGACCTCGATCCGCCACGGCATCAGGTGGTTCGACAGCGCCAGGTGCACCTCCGCGCCGCCCGCCCACGTCGTGAACGTGGCGCCGGGCTCGGACGGGTACACCCAGGCCCTGTCACCGGTGACCGGGGCGGGCAGCAACCCGACGTGCTCCCAGCCCTGCGGGACCGTGACGCGGACGTTCCAGTGCGAGCAGCTCATCAGGGCCTTGGTCTGCTCCTGCCCGGTCATCGCGGCGAACGCGGCGGCGGTGATGCGGCGCGGCGTGCCGATCGGGGACTTCCACAGGTGCTTGGCGTAGGCGAAGGTGCGGTCGTACTCCACCAGGGCCGGGAGCTGCTCGGGGACGCGCGGGGGCAGGATCAGCTCGGTGCGGCCCTGGCCGGCGGTGGCGTGCAGCAGGCCGCGCAGTTCCTCGGACAGGACCGGGTAGCCGCCGGCCCACTTGCCGGTGGTGGGGACGGTCCGCGACCACAGGTCCCGGCCGGTCTGGCTCGGGGAGCCCATCAGGACCGCGTCGTCCCAGTGGCGGCGCAGCGCCTGCCACAGCAGCGTGAACGCCTGGCGGCAGGTGACGACGTCGGCGCCGTCCGGGTCGAACCACTCCCCCATCGAGCGGATCTCCGTGCTGCCGCTGTCGGGGGCGGTGGCCGGGGCGTAGCGACCGACGGGCTGGCGCTGGTGGACGAAGTGCCCGGCGAGCTTGTCGCGGCCGGAGCCGACGGCGGTGGTCCACCGCTCGCCGGGGGTGTTGAGCCAGGCGGCGACGGCGTCCTTGAGGGTGGAGTAGCGCTCGGCGCCGTCGTGCCAGGGGGCGCCGGCGGTGATGTAGATCCGCTCGGTGCCGGGCGCGGTCGCGAGCACGGCGTCCAGGATCTCGCCCGGGGTGCGCGCGCCGAGGTCGAGCCGCACCACGCGGTCCCGCACCGCGAGGTCACCGGTGGCGGCGTCCAGGAACACGGTGGAGCGGGCCTGCTGAGTGAAGTTCGGGCGCTTGGAGACCAGGCCGGTCGTCACGGCCTCGAACCGCGCGCCTTCCGGGCCCTCGGGCACCGCGGGCAGTTCCCGCGGGCCGGCCTCGGCCTCCGGGCGCGGGCCGGCAGCGACCGGAGCGACTGAAGCGACTGAAGCGACCGGGACGGCCGACTCGGTCGACGCGGCGGCGGCGCGGTCGGCCGGGGCGGTGTCGGCGGGAACGGGCTGCTCGCGTACGGCGGCGGAGCGGCTCAGCGCCGGCGTGACGGCGGACGGGGTGACGGCGGACGGGGTGACCGGCGCGGCGTCCGGTGCCTGCGCCTGTTGTCCCTGTGCCTGTGCCTGTCCCTGGGAGGGCGCAGCGGTGGGGGTGACGGTGGCCACCGCGCTGACGGCCCGGTCGCCGCCGTCCTTGGCGGCGCGGACAGCCACCGGGGTCGGGTCCAGCAGCGGAGCGATCCGCACCACCTCGCCGACCGACAGGCCCGAGGCTTTCGCGACGGCAGGCGCCTGGGCGCCCTCGTACCCGGCGAGCCCCGCCACCCGGCGCGAACGCTGGGCGGTGAGCTTGTCCAGCTCCTTCTGCGCGGCCGCGACCCGTTTCTCGGCGGCCGCGATCTCGGCGCGCAGCTCGCGCAGCCCGGCGAGCTCGGCGGTGTACGTCTTGCGGTCCATCAGCGGGTCACACCCCATCCACAGCGGTGGCGTCGGCGTCGAGGGGACGGGCCTTGCGGGCGAGGGCGAGCCAGCCGTCCGGCCCCCGGGTGCCGTGGATGTCGGCCAGCCCCGCGAGCAGGAAGGCGTAGGCTCCGCGCCGGGGAGCCCGCGGCTGGGCGGCACCGCTCTCCCACTTGGCGAACGTCTCCCGCCGGGTCTGCAGCGCCTCGGCCACCTCGACCTGCGTCAGCCCGGCAGCCTTGCGCAGCCGCTCCCGCTCCGCCGGCTCCGGCAGGTCCCCGCCGTCCCGGGCCTTCGCCAGCAGCGCGTCCACCGCCGCGTAGATCTCGGACATCACCCACCTCCCATCCTGAAACCTAGCGCAGAACACCGCTTGATCATGAACGTCTTTGACCGCACATTCATCTCACCAGTAGCCGCACACGGCACTCAGCTCCTCTGCGACCGGTCGATGACCGGTCGATGACCGGTCCCGGTCGGCGCGGCCCGGACCACCGGGGCGGCTCTCCGGCCGGCGGCAGTCGCGTACGGACCGGTGTCCGGACCCCGTTCGACGGGCCGGCGGTTCCACCGGTGCCGTACCGATCGGCCGCAGTCGCGTGCCACCGCTCTACGGCGTTCGTTCCCCCCTCCGCAGCCCGGCCCTCACGACGAACGGGAAGCCCATTGGACGAACCGTCGGGTTTTCGCGAAAACCGACCCGGAATCACCGCTGTTGCGCCCCACCACAGGCGGGTCGTGTCGGTTTCCGAATCGATCATCTGGAATGCTGTCCCAGTCCGCCGCCACGGCTTTGAGCGGCGGGCATCCGCAGTACCGGGCGGTCCGCCCGGGAAGCCCACGGAAAGAACGGAACATCATGAAGCCATCTGTGCTTGTCGTGTCCACCGACCCCCAGGGGTCGGCGGTCGTCTGGGCCGAGCGGGTGGGGGACAACCTGCCTTTCGACTTCATGGCGGCGCACGACCAGGCCGAGCAGCTGGTTCACCTCAAGAAGACCGGCGCGAAGATCCATGTGATCGCCAACCAGAAGGGCGGCGTCGGCAAGACCACCACCACGGTCAACCTGGCGGCGTGCACCTTCGACGTCCTCGGCGCGAAGGACGAGTACGAACACATCTTCATCGACACGCCGGGCACCCTGGCCGACGAGGAGATCCTGCGCCGGGCCCTGGAGATCGCGGACGACGTCCTGGTCCCGATGATCACCGAGCCGCTGTGCTTCGACCCCACGGCGCGCACCATCCAGAAGGTCATCGAGCCGATGGACATCCCGTACCGGGTCGTCGTCAACAACTGGGACCCCCGGGACGGCCGCGCCGATCTGGAGGACACCGAGGCGTACATCGCCGCGCGGGGATGGCCGCGTGCCAAGACCGTCCTGCGCCGGTACAAGATCCACTCCCGGGCGGTGGCCGAGGGAACGGTCGTCACCCAGTACAAGGAGAGCGGCACCGCCTACCGGGCCCGCGAGGACTTCTTCCGACTGTCCCTCGAACTCGGTTACGGGGGTCGCTGATGGCAGGCCGTCGGGTCTCCTTCGCCTCGATGGCAGCGGATCCGGTCGTCGACACCCCCGGCGTGGACAGCGCCGGCGACACCCCGGCGCGGTGGATCCGCACCGCCAACTGCCTGCCCAACCCGCGCAACCCGCGGGACGAGCTGGGCGACCTCTCCGACCTGGCGAGCATCAAGGACCGGCAGTTGCAGAGCTGCCTCGCCGTCACCCCGGCCGCCTACCTACGGCTGTGGCCGGAGGACCGGCAGGCGCTGGGCGCGGGCCTGGACGACGTCGTCGTCGTCAACGGCAACCGCCGGCGGGCCGCCGCGCAGCTGTACGGGCGTGAGCAGCTGCTGGTCGTCGTCGACGACTCGGTGGCGGAGTCCAAGGCGACCCTGCTGCGGGCGGCGCTCGACGAGAACATGGCGCGCAAGGACTTCGACCCGATCGAGGAGGCCAACGCGGTCCTGCTCATCGTGGCGCAGTACCCGACCGCCAAGGAGGCCGCCGAGGCGGAGGGCTGGTCCCAGAGCTGGATCTCGCACCGCAAGAACCTGCTGAAGCTCCACCCCGAGCTGCAGCGCCAGGTGCGGGCCAAAGCACGCGGCGAGGAGGGCGTCTCCATCAACGTCGCGCGGCGGCTCGGGTCGGTGAAGGGCATCGAGGAGATGTCCCTGGCCGAGCAGACGGCCGAGCTGGAGCAGCTGCTCCAGGCCGACGCCGACGCCGTGGCGGCCAGGCGGGCGGCGAAGCTGGAGGCCAGGGCGGCGGCGAAGGCTCCCGCTGAGGCGGCGGCGAAGGCTCCCGCTGAGGCGGCGCCGACTCCGCGGCCGGTGGTCCAGCAGGCCGCTGCACCCGCGGTGACGCCGGCTCCGGCTCCGGCTCCGACTCCGACTCCGGCTCCGGCTCCGGCTGGCCGTCCGGAACCGGCGCCCCGCAGCCCGCAGCCGACGCGCCCTGAACCGGCTCCGGGCGCGGACCGATTTTCCGCGGAAAATTCCGAGCCCCTCCCGATGCCGGAACAGCGCGCCGTCGCCCCGGCGGACGAGGAGTCGGCGCCGACCGCCCCGCGGACAGGCCTCGGCAACGTCGACTGGCACAACGTCGAGGAACTGGCGGACGCCATCTGCCGCACCCTCTCGGCCGACGAGGCCTACCGCCTCGCCGACGCCCTGGCCAACCGTCTGCTGACGACCAGCAGCTGACACCGGGCCCCGGTTCCCTCATCGCCTCCCGGGCGGTGAGGGAACCGGGGTTCCTCCCGTCACCGCGGCCCGCGGGGCGGCCAGGGGCCGGCGAGCAGTCGTTCGGCCTCGGCCACGATCGCTCCGGCGAGCTCCTCCGGTGTGCGGAGCTGCCTCCCGTGCCCGTTGTCGTACTCGACGACCAGGCGCACCAGGGGCCACAGTGCCCGGGGCCGGGCCAGCTTGCCCCAGCCGTCGTTCGCGATGACGTCGCCGCCGGTCGCGGGTGCCGTGCTTCCGTTCACGATCAGCCGGAGCCACCAGCGGACCAGCTCCCAGCGGGCCGACTCCCACGGGAGGCCGGTGCCGTCGTCGGTGGGCAGGTCGGCGGCGAGGCCCAGTTCGCCGAGCACCTGCTCGAAGAGCGGGGAGGCCTGGCCGTACTCCTCGTGCGACAGCCCCGCGAGCAGCGTCAGGGACGGCGACTCGACGTCGAGCGCCACTGCCGTCAGTCCGGACCGGACCAGCTGGTCGTCGTCCACCCGGCGGCCGATCAGGCGTTCCAGGGCGAGCATCCGCAGATGCTCGACCGCTTCCTGCGCGGTGGCGGCGTAGGGGTCGTGCGGCGTGGTGAACGCGGTCTCGGGGCAGCCCTGGACGAGGTGGGACCAGAAGTCGACCGTCGCACGCGCGTGGGAGGGCTCGCTCGGTCCGCCGGTGAACTCGTGCCGGAGGTAGTCGGCGAGGTCGTTCCCGTAGTAGACGATGTCGGTCTGGTGGACCGAGAGCACCGGATGGCCGGCCTCGCCGTGCGTGCCCGGCCCCGGCAGGTAGCGGTGGCCGTAGACCGGGACCAGCTGCGGGACGGTCGCCAGTTCGCCCCGCGCCGTCCGGAGCGCGTCCGGTACCGCCTCCGGCCGCGGACCCCACGTCGGGTGCCAGAAGCCGTTGTGCTCGACGTCGAACAGCACCCCCTCGACCGGCAGGGACAGCCGTTCCCGCAGGTCCTCGGGATCGCCGTGCCGCCAGTCCGGCCAGCCCCGGGAGCCGTGCGGGAGCCCGGCGGACAGGAACACCTGGTGGTCGGCCGCGAACCGGAAGCCGAACCGGGCCTCGACGTCGTCGAGCTCCTGCTCGCTGAGGCCCGGCCCGATCCCGGCGCGGAGCAGCAACTGGAGTTCCCTGGCGGCTTCGACGGTCAGTGGCGGGGGCGACGGGTGGACCATTCGAGCAGCGTAGTGGCCCGGTACGGCTGCGGGCGCGGCACTTCCCCGGGGCGACGCGTGCGGCCGCCCGGGACGGGTGGTCACGAGGTGGTGCGGACCGGGAAGCCGGTGGGGCGGCCCTGGGCCTTGAGCCAGGTGAGCACCTGTCCGAGGGCCTCGACGGTCTGCTGGCGGTCGCCGCCGCCGTCGTGGAAGAGGATGGTCGGGCCGTTGCCGATCTCCTTCTTGACGGTGTCGACGATGGCGGCGGTGCCGGGCCTGGTGAAGTCCTTGGAGTCGACGTTCCAGCCGAGCGGGCGCATGCCGTTGGCGGCGGCGATGCGTCGGCTGTCGGGGGTGAACGAGCCGCCGGGCGCCCGGTAGTACTGGACCTGGGCGGCGCCGCCCGCGGCCTCCTCGATCATCCTCTTCGCGTCCAGGATCTCCTTCTCCTGGTAGGCGACGGACTTCTTGTCCATGGTGGTGTCGTGGTCCACGGTGTGGTCGCAGAGCCGGTGGCCGCCCGCGATGACCTGCTTGACCAGCTCGGGGTGGGCCTTGGCCTGCGGTCCGATCATGCAGAACGTGGCCTTGACGCCGTACTGCTTGAGGACGTCGAGGACCTTCGGGGTCCAGACGGGGTCGGGGCCGTCGTCGATGGTGATGTTGACGGCGTTGCCTCCGGCTTCGGAGGCGTGGGCTATGCCCTCGGGTACGCCGCCGGCCCCCTGCTGCGCACCGCCGCCACCGGCGCTGCCGCTGCCCTGGGCGCCGTCCTGGCCGTTGCGGCCGCCGTCGGCGCTCGTGTCCCGCCCCTGGGCGGCGGTCGAGTGTGGAGCGGCGACAGACGCGGTGACGGCCGGGATCGCCCACGCGGCCGCCACCGTGACGACGACCGCCGCGGCGACGGCCACCCATGAACGCTTGCGCTCGTTCCCCGTGCGCGCCTTGAACTCCATCAACGACCACTCCCCCCGAACCCGCTCCTGCCTGCTCTCTGAGGTCCATGACGTCGACGGGGTCGAAGGGGTTCCCCGGTTCCACGCGCGTAGCCGGGCGGTGACGAACCCGGGAAGTTCCGCGCGGACCAGCGCCACGACGAGCGCGTGACGGCCGCGGTCTCGGACGTCGAGGCCGTCCTCGCACCGACGCCCGGGGAGTGCTGCGTCCGGGCGGAGGCGGGGGCGGCCGGCCGGCGGCTCGGCCTCAGCGGCCGGCGCCGCCCGCCGGGCCGTCGCCGGCGAGCTCGGCGACGTAGCGGTCGGCGGCTTCCACCAGCTCGCGGGTGTTGCGGTTCGAGCAGTTGTCGAGGTGGTCGGCGACGGCCCGGCAGGCACCGCCGAGGTCGCCGCCCAGCAGTTCGCAGGTGATCACCAGGGTGTTGTCCGGGGCCATGTGGCGTCGGGACATCCGCTGCTGGACCTCGTCCATGCCCTCGCTCGCCAGTACGTCCCGTAGTTCCTCGGTCAGCGGGGCCAGCCACCGGGCACGCAGTGCGTACTCTCGGCGGTCGGCGAAGGTGGGGCGGAGCGCGGCGAGCAGCCGCGCCGGGTACTCCTCGACGGGTTCGGCGAACCCGGGGTGGTCCTTGGCGAATTCGTCCCAGTCGACGTCGA
Organism: Kitasatospora sp. NPDC059648; assembly: GCF_042734825.1. Classification (NCBI taxonomy): domain Bacteria; kingdom Bacillati; phylum Actinomycetota; class Actinomycetes; order Kitasatosporales; family Streptomycetaceae; genus Kitasatospora; species Kitasatospora sp. NPDC059648. Next base: position 11,436 of record NZ_JBHWDU010000112.1, read on the forward strand.
GTTGGCTGATCTGCCGCGGGAGGACCGGCCAGCGCGACCAGCCCTCGTCGGACTGGGTGAAGACCTGCCGCAGCAGCTCGTAGGGCACCTCGGCGGTGCCCGAGAGCAGGAGCGCGTCGTAGAGGTCCTTGCCCTGCGGGTGGTTGTCCGACACCAGCCAGAGGATCTTCCACGCGAGGGAGAGCTGCGGCGTGGCTCCGAGCAGCGGTCCGGCGACGCCCGGGAGCCGGTAGGGCTGGGGCGGGACGGGCAGGTGCTCGGTGAAGACGAAGTCGAGTTGGACGGTCCCGCCCGGGGTGCCCGGTGCCGACCACGGCAGGACGAGCCTGCGCCCGGGAACCCTGCTGTACGTCCAGATCTCGTCGCCGACCGCCTGGTCCGCGTGCAGCCGCACCGCGCCCGAGAGGCGTTCGGCGTCGGCGGCGAGTTCCCGGAGCATGCGGTCGGTGCGCTCGTCCTCCAGTTCCCAGTCCACCGGGCGGAGCACGAAGTCCAGGTCGCCCGGCTCGCGCGCCTGTTCGCCGTACCAGGCGCGCAGCAGGACGCTTCCGCGCAGCACCAGGTGCCCCGCCCACTGCGAGCCGGCGACGGCGGACAGCACGGTGGTGAGCGCCTCGCGGCGTGCGGCGAGCCAGCGTTCGGCGAGCCGCGGGTCGGTGAAGGCGGGTTCGCTGGGCCGGAGGGCCCGGGCGTACCCGGCGAGGGCGGGGTCGAAGACCGGCTGCTGGGTGACCGTCTCGTCGTCGACCGGCCGGATGCTCCGGGGCAGCTCCCGCTCCTCGCGGACGTCCTCCGACGGCGGCTGCCCGGGCAGCACGACGCCGTGCCACGGCCCGAACCGCAGTTCCTCCCACGCCACGCGGGCCTGCGGCCGGGGCTGGTCCTCGGTCATATCGGCTCCCCCTCTCCGTAGGGCCGGGCGGTGTGCCCGTGCCGCTCGGTCAGCCAGCCCGCGTCGAGGCCTTCGTGGCTGTCCACGACGACGAACTCGCGTTCCGCCGACACCACCTCATGGCCGCCGGCGGCGAGGTCCCGCAGCAGCGCCTCCAGCCGACGACCCGCGGTGTCCAGACCGACGAGTCGGCACCGCTGGGTCACGAACCACTCGCGCCGGCCGTCCTCGCGCACCCGGCGCGGGTTGCGCGACAGGTGCGCGCCGTGCCGGACGGCCAGCAGGGTGAGCGCGGCGACGCCCACGGAACCGGGTGCGCCGGCCGGAGCCGGCAGCAGCAGCTTGACGTGGTGCTCGAAGTAGCGGCCGGCCCCGTGCGGCACGGCGTCCTCGTCCGAGGCCGGAACGCCCTCGGCCCACGGCGTGGCCTCGATCTTCGCCCGCAGGACGGTGAAACCGGCCCGCCCCAGCCGGCCCCCGACCCGGTCGGTCAGGGCAGTGACCTCCTCCAGCGTGCCGCCGGCCCGCAGGGTGAGCATCGGCTGCGAGGGCGACGCACCCCGCTCCAGCAGGATGTGGGTGAACTTCAGGCCCTGGCCGACGGCCCACGCAGCCAGCGCCTCGGCGGCACCGGGCCCCACGGTCAGGTGCACCTCGAAGTCACCCCGGACGTCGGGAGGAACGGGCCGCGCGGGCCGAACGGGCCGGTCGAGTCGGCGCTGGTCAGGGTGGGTGGCGAGCATGGGAGCCATCCTGCCAAGCCCCTCTGACAACCGCTCACGTCCTGCTCGGCGGAGCGGAACCCACCGTCCGTCCCCGCCCACCGTGGGCGGTCCCGCCGGTACCGGCGGGACCGCCGCCGGGACGGGCAGCGGCTCGCGACCGGTCCCCAGCGTGCCGGTGCTCGCCGACGCGGCGGCGGCCGGGGACACTGAACGCCGTGACCGATGCACGCGAGATCCTGGACTACCAGACCTTCGGCCGGGCGGTGCGCGAACTCGCGCAGACGATCGCCGACGACGGCTACGCGCCCGACCTCGTCCTGAGCATCGCCCGCGGCGGCGTGTTCGTGGCGGGCGGTCTGGCGTACGCGCTCGACTGCAAGAACATCCACCTGGTGAACGTCGAGTTCTACACGGGCGTGGGCACCACCCTCGAAATGCCCGTCATGCTGGCGCCCGTCCCGGCCGCGATCGACTTCACCGACAAGAAGGTCCTGATCGCCGACGACGTCGCCGACACGGGCAAGACACTGAGGCTGGTGCACGACTTCTGCCTCGACCACGTCGCCGAGGTCCGCTCCGCCGTCATCTACGAGAAGTCGCACTCGCTCGTGAAGTGCGAGTACGTGTGGAAGCGGACCGACGACTGGATCGAGTTCCCGTGGTCGGCGCAGGGCCCGGTGGTCAGGCGCCACGGCCAGGTCCTCGACGCCTGACGGTGACGACGTTCGTGGTGACGCTGCCGGTGGGTCCGGCCGGAGTCGCGAGCGCCGCGTACGTGTTCAGTAGCCGCCGAGGAGGGCCCGTACCCTGCGCAGGGCCTCCGGGCCGGCGTCGCTGTGCCAGCGCGACGGGTCGGCGGGGCGCCGTCCCCACAGCAGCAGGACGCGTACGGCCGCGTCGCTCTCGATGGCGGCGGGGCCCTCGGCGGGCGCCAGGCGGATGCTGCCGCCGTCGGCGTCGGCGCTCACCACGACATCGTCCGCACCCGGTGTGCGCAGGCGTCCTTCGACGCGGCCCTCGGGCCCCAGGTCCAGCCCGGCGCGTCCCCTGGCCAGCAGGGGTGCGCCGACCGACACCACGCTGTGCTCCGTCATCCGCGGTTCGGTGAGGCACCGCACCGCGGTCCGGTCGTCGCCGGTCAGGTCCCACCGGTGCAGGATCAGCTCCTCGCGCATGTGCTCCGCGAAGAACGGGGCCTTCACCGTCCGGCCGGTCCACCTCACCTCGGTGTCCGGGGACAGGTCCTGCGCGGCGGCCGCCGCGGTCTCGCTGAGACGCTCGCAGCGGTCCAGGAACGCCGACCAGAGGTCGGAGTCCGAGATCCGCCGGTAGGGGGCCTCCCGGTCGAAGCCCCGGGTCTCCACCGGCGCACCGTCCAGGAACGCCTGGAGTACCCGGGCCAGTTCCTCGGCGTTGCCCGCCTGGTGGATCAGGACGTCCCGTACGGTCCATGCCTCGCACCAGGTGCCGTCGCCGGGACGGCGCGCCTGCACGGCGTGCACGAAGGGGGCCAGCTCGGGCAGGGTCTCCTCGACCCGGGAGGGAATCACGCGCCATGCGTAACCTGATCGGTGATCAGTCAAACCGGTAGCTCGGCGGCGCTCCGCCGTCGGGGCTGACGCGCTGTGACGTGGCTCATACGGAACTCCACCCGGCCGGCGGACAGGGGGAGGTATGGAACTGTCACAACGGGCGCGCCTGCGCGCCGGGGACCAGGACGCACTGGGCGAGGCCTTCGACGCGCACGCCCAGGCCGTGTACGCCTACGCGCTGCGCACCCTCGGGAACTGGGCGGCCGCCGAGGACGTGGTGTCGCTGACCTTCCTGGAGGCCTGGCGCCTGCGCGCCGGACTGCACGAGGGCGACGACGACCTGCGCCCCTGGGTCTTCGGGATCGCCACCAACGTGCTGCGCAACACCGCGCGGGCCGGCCGGCGCCACCGGGCGGCGATGGCGCGCCTGGCCGGGCGCGAGGCCGTACCGGACTTCGCCGACGAACTGGTCTCCCGGATCGACGACGGCGCCCAACTGACCGCCGTGCACCGCGCGTTGCCGGGGCTGCGCCGTTCCGAACGCGAGGTCTTCCGGCTCTGCGTGTGGGTGGGGCTCGACTATGCGTCGGCGGCCGAGGCGCTCGGCATCCCGGTGGGCACCGTGCGCTCGCGCCTGTCCCGGGCGCGGGCCCGGCTGCGCGCACTCGCCGAGAACGAGTTGCCCGGGCCGGCGAGACGCCGGGAACCCGCTCCCGCCGTCGGACAGGTACGGGGTGGCGGCTTCGAGGCCGCCCGGTCGTTGCAGGAGGAGACCCGATGAACAGCTCGCCCGAGACGCTCCCCGCCGACCGCCGACGGTTCCTGAAGGAGCACCTGATGAGTGAGATCGCCGCCGAGACGGACGCACCGCGACCGCGGCGCAGGATGGTGTGGCTGGTCGCCGCCCCGCTGGCGGTCGGCGCGCTGGCGGCCGCCACCGTGGTGGCCGTTCCGGACCGCGGCCACGGCGACGCCGCCCCGGCGGCGCCGGCCTCGTCCGCCCCGTCCGCCCTGGCCACGCCCGTCCCGCCCGGGCCGCCCACCTCGTCCGTCACCCCGCTGCCCGAGCCGACCGACCCCGCCGGCCTGTTCGCCCGCGCCGCGAGGGCCGCCGCGGGCAGCCCCGACCCCGGGGCCAAGGGCACCCAGTTCGTCTACCGGCGGGAGCTCCAGGACGGCGCCCGCGAGACCAGGCACGAGCGCAGGTCGTGGTTCGCGGTCGACGGCAGGTCCGACGGCCTGATCCTGGATCCGACGATGGGCGACGGGCGCAGCCGCTGGCCCGCCACGCTGTCGAACTCCCCCGGCGCCCCGCGGACGGCGAGCTTCGACTCCCCCACCTACGAATTCGTCGCCTCCCTGCCCACCGACCCGCAGCAGCTCCTGGAGCGGCTGCTCTCCTTCGACCGCGCCAAGCGGGTGGCGGGGACGCCGATGACGCCGAAGCTGTACAACCAGTTCGCCTTCGCCGACGTCCAGACGATCTTCCAGAACATCGCGGCGCCGCCGGCCGTCGCCGGATCGCTCATGGAGGCCGCCGCGAAGATCCCGGGCACGTCCGTCGTCGCCGACGAGGTGGACGCGGCCGGCCGGCACGGCGTCGCGGTGGTCGGCACCAACGGCACCATGCGTGTGGCCCTGATCTTCGACCGGACCACCGGAGCCTTCCTCGGCGTGCGCGAGGTGCTCCTCTCCGACCTCCCGCCGGCCGGCCCCGACGGCCTCCCGCCCACGGGCAACCCGTCCCCGGGCGCCGGGGGCGGCAAGGGCTTCGAGTACGCCTCGGCCGTCCTCACCTCGGCCGTCGTGGACAAGCTGGAGGCCGAGCCCGCCCACTGACGGCCCGGCCCACGGGCCGGGTTCGGAGGCAGCCACGGGGGTGCTGCCTCCGAACTCCGTGCCCGCGCCCGCGCCCGCCGGTCTGGACATCACCGCCGCCCGAAACCTCATCGGGCAGCTGTCCAGCCGATCGGGTGAAACCGGTGCTGACCGCGTGAAGCCCGGTCTTCCTGCCCACCAGCGCATCCGCGACCGCACCGTCCCGCCCCGGCGACCTGTGATCGAACAGGCTCTCGCCGCCTGCACACTGGGTTCCGTGCCTTCGTCGAGTCCGTGCGCGGTCGCTTGGCGGACGCCCCGGCCCGAGCCCGAGGGATGCTCGAAAAGTCCCTGTTCGACCCGGGCTCGCCCGGAGGACATCCGCTTGAACGGCGCGCTCGAACAGCACCATCATCGGACGCCACCCGGCCGTGCGGAACCCGTCAACTCGCCGTCCGACAAGCCGACTTGTGCTGCCCCGTCGGCTGCTTCGGCGCTTCCGCGCGTCCACGGACCACTCTGCGTCTGGAGGATCTGTGGCCCGTCCCCCCGCCGCCCCGGCGATCCACGTCCCGCCCGCCCCACCCGGCTTGCCCGCCCCGTGTACGTCTGCGGCACGCGAGGAGGCGAGCGCGTGAGCACCCCCACGACCACCACGCCGGCCGATTCCCCCGACGAGGAACTGCAGTGGCTCGCCGACGGGCGCCGCATCGCGGCGATCGAGGCGATCAGCGTCAGCGCCATGGCCCGCCGCCTGCCCGCGCTCGTCGTCCGCGCCTTCCGCCTCGGCTGGCGCATCGACCGCGTCTCCGTCGCACTGCTGCTGGCCTGCCAGGCGGTGTCCGCGGTGCTCGGCGCGGCCGGGCTGTTCGCGACGACCGGTACGATCTCGGCACTGTTCGGCCCGGGCCGGCTCGACGACAAGCTCGCCCACGCCGCGCCATCGATCCTCGTGATCGCGGCAGCGGCCGGCGCCCGCTCCCTGCTGGGCATCACGATCCGGACCGTCACCATCCACCTGTCGCCGCGCATCTCACGGGAGGCGGAGGCGGCGGTCCTGCGCGCCACCGTGGCGGCCGAGCTGACCGCCTACGACCACGCCGGCTACAACGACGAGCTGGAGGCCGCCGACCGCGGCGCCGAGGTCTGCGTGGACATCATCGGGGAGGCGCAGAACCTGCTCGCCGCCCTCGCCTCGCTCGTCGGCGCGGCCGGTGTGCTGACCGTGCTCCACCCCGCCCTGCTGCCCCTGCTGGTGCTGGCGGCGCTGCCACAGGGCATCGCTTCGGTGCGCGCCGCCCGGGTGCAGTTCCTGGCGAACCGGGCGACGACCGGCGACCGGCGGATCATGGCGAACCTGCGCTGGTACATCCACCTCAAGCGCAACGCCGACCAGGTCCGCTCCGACACCATGGGCGAGTTCCTGCTCGCCAAGTACGACCAGGTCGGCCGGCGGCTGGACGCCACCTCGCGCCGGGCGGCGCGGCAGAGCGCCCGGGTGTCGGTGATCGGGGCCGCCGCGTCCGGCCTGGGCACCGCGGTGGTGTGGGGCGCGATGCTGTGGCTGGTCAGCACCGGCCGGATGAGCCTGCCGCGCGGCGGCGCGGCGGTGTTCGCCCTGACCGCGGTCGGCACCAGCCTGCACGGCATCGTCGGCTACGGCGCGGACCTCTTCCGCACCGGCATGTACCTGGACGACTGGTCGAGCTTCCTCGACACCGCCGGCGGCCACCGCCCCCGCCGCGGCACCGAAACGCCCGAGCCGCCGCGCCGGATCACGGTCGAGGACCTCGGCTACGCCTATCCCGCGTCCGATCGCAGGGCGCTGGACGGAATCAGCCTGCACGTCGAACGCGGCGAGATCCTCGCGCTGGTCGGGGAGAACGGATCCGGCAAGACCACCCTCTCCAAGCTCCTGGCGGGGCTCTACCTGCCCGACACCGGATCGGTGCGCTGGGACGGCCGCGACACCCGCGACCTCGACCCGCACGCCCTGTGGCGCCAGGTCGCCGTGGTCCCGCAGGACTACGCGCGCTGGCCGCTGACCCGCCGCGAGAACATCACCCTGGGCCAGCCCACCGCCGAGGGCGACGCGGCCGTGCTGCGCGCCGCCGACGCCTCCGGGGCGGCCGACGTCGTCGCCAGGCTCCGCCGCGGCCTGTCCACCCTGCTGGCGGTGGAGTGGATGGGCGGGGAGGAGCTGTCCGGCGGCCAGTGGCAACGCCTGGCCATCGCCCGCGCGTTCCACCGCGAGGCCGGCCTCCTGGTCCTCGACGAGCCCACCGCCGCCCTCGACCCGCGCGCCGAGCACCGCATCTTCCAGAACCTGCGGGCCGTCGCCCGTGAGCGGGCCGTCGTCCTCGTCACCCACCGGCTCACCAACGTGGCCGTCGCCGACCGGATCGTCGTCCTCGAAGACGGCCGGGTCCTCCAGGAGGGCACCTTCGCCGAGCTGGTGGCAGACGAGGGCGGCCGCTTCAGGGAACTGTGGGACCTGCAGAACGAACGCACCGGCCTTCCCTCCCAGCGCACCCGCCCGGCCCGGGAGGCCACGGAGACCGACCGCTGACCGGCCCCGACACGCTGCCCCGTCCCTCCCGGGCCACCCGACGACCTACGGAGGCCCCCATGGCCCGTCCCGATGACACCAACCACCGGGCCGACCAGGGCTCCCTTCCCTCCGGGGACGGACGCGCTGGCCCTGGTCGTCGGCGTCCATCTCGTCCTGTCCGACGACCGCACGGTGCCGCTCGGACTCCCCGTGCACGCTCAGCGGGTGACGAGTTCCCGTACGGCGTCGCTGACGGCGGGGATCCCGTCGGGCCCGGCCCACTCGTGCGCGTCGTGCTCGGTGAGGGTGACCGGGCCGGTCCGGGTGACGGTGACCTCGAAGGTCAGCTGCCGGGTGAGAATGCCGCTGCCGGAGGTGTATTCGAAGTGCCCGAGGTACTTCTCGACCGCGTCGATCCGCAGGCCGGTCAGGTCGACGATGTGGTAGCCCATGTCGATGATGCAGCCGCCGCCGGCCTGGCTGACGTCTCCGCGCCAGCCCGCGCCGGGGTCATCGGTGTGGAAGGTGTACGGGCCGTCGATGAGGAATGCGGTGCCGATCTGGTCCAGGAGCTGGACCACGGACACGTGGAGCGGATTGAAGCGCCGTTGGAGCGTGACCATCAGCTCCACCTGGGCCTGCTGGCAGATCGAGGCGAGCTCGCGCGCCTCCTGGAGGAGGTGGCGAACGGCTTCTCCTTGAGGACGTGCACGCCTCGGACGGCGAGCGACATGATCCGGCGCATCACCTTGGTCCTCGACCGCTCCTCGGCCAGTTCGGTCCTCGGCTCCGCTGCCTCCGCCTTGAGCGCGCGGTTGGCGTCGGCGAGTTCCCGCATCGCGGTCGGGGTGGAGTCCTGGGCTTTGGCTCGGGCCCGGAAGTCCTGGACGAGGTCGGTGTGGCCATAGACGATGTCGCGTCGCGAGGCCGAGGAGGAGCTCGGCACCTTCGATGTCAGCAGCAGGTACTAACGTCCGCAGCATGGGCATCACCAGTGTCTGGGCGATCAGCAGTCATTCCGACTCGTTCATCTCCGACTTGTCCCCCCGCTTGCTGCCCGCGATGGAAGCGGACCGCTCCCAGCCTCTCGCGCGACAACGGTGGGAGGTCTGGCAGCAGGCTCCGCTGCCCGACTACCGCACGTGGTACGGGGGCCCGGGATTCACGGCGGCGGACGGTGCCGCGGTGGAATCGTTCTGGGAACTCACCGCGCCGGGGCTGAACGTTGACGTCTTGTGCTCCGGTCTGGTCGATCCGGACTTCGCCGTCATCGACGACGTG
>NZ_JBHWDU010000113.1:0-15725 GCF_042734825.1 Kitasatospora sp. NPDC059648
CCGGCCGGTACGGCTCAGTTGATGGTGTAGCCGGAGCCGTAGGCGGTGATGTCGAACGGGCCGTCCAGGTCGTAGTTGCCGGTGGCGGCGATCCGGCGCAGGCACTCGACCCGGTCGACGGACTTGCGCCACTCGTCCGCGGTGGAGGAGTTGGCCGGGTTGTTCAGGTCGTCGATCCGGACGTCGAAGAAGGCGTCCAGCCAGGCGCGCTCACCGGCGGTGGAGGGGCGGCCGATCTTGGCGTTGGTGCGGTCGATCAGCGCGGGCAGGGCGTCGTACTCGCTGCCGTTGCCGTGCTGGATGGAGGCGTCGTAGAGCTCGGCGCGGGCCAGCGCGGTGGTCAGGCCGAGCTGGTCGGCCTGGTTCATGGCCGGGGTGAAGTAGCGCTGGTCGACCTGGTCGTCCTGGACCTGCCGGAAGGCCGGGTCCTGGGCGGCCTGCTTCCAGGCGGTGATGTAGTCGGCCTCGGGCAGGCCGCTGGTGTCGCCGCTGCCCGCGGCGGCCAGACGCTCGAGTTCGGGGACGAAGCGGGCCAGCGGGTTGTCGGGGTAGACGGCGGTGTAGGCGCGGACGACCTTGAGGGCGTCGCCGTCGTTGGTGGTGAACCCGGCCCGGCCGGCGGTGACGCCGCGGCCGTCGTTGATGTTCTCGGCGTAGCCGTACTGGATCTCGGTGGTGCTGTTCTCGAAGACGCTGATCAGCTGGTCGGCGCGGCGGCGCTGGTCGGGGGTGAGCCCCCCGGCCTGGGCGGCGGCAGCGGCCTGGGCGGCCGGGCCGTCGGAAGCGGCCTGCGCCGTGGTGGCGGCCCAGGCGGCGCCGGCGACCAGGGCGGCCGCCGCGGTGACGGCGGCGAGGCGGTGGGTCCTGGTGGTGCGCATGGTGGTGCTCCGATCCCCGGCGGGGCGACCGCCGGACGCAGTGGGGGGGCGGGCGGTGCGGGTCAGGGCGCGTCGGTGTGGGTCAGGGTCTCCCAGCCGATGAAGTAGTTCGCCCCGAACGGGCTGTGGGCGGCCACGTACTGCTCGGTCTGCGGCATCGGGAGCCCCTCGCGCAGGTGGTACTCGTCGTACGCGAGTTGCACGGCCGGGCCGAGGCCGGTGTTCACCGAACCGTCGCACAGCCAGTCCGGCACGCTCGCGCCGTTGTCGTAGCGGGTGTGGAACTCCACTGCCTTGACCAGCCGTTCGCGTGCCTCGCCCCACAGGTCGACTCCCTGCAGCCGGGCGGTCTCGGCGGCCTGGGCGGCGGCCTCCAGGCCCCAGCCGGTGTGGCCGAAGTCCCGGCAGGTCTCCTGGGACAGCCCGTCGACGAAGGTGGACTGCCCGTTCCAGTACTTGACCAGCGCGGATCCGCCCTTGATCCCGGCGTTCGGCGGGGGCACCGGCAGGTCGCCGTCCGAGGTGAGGTAGACGTACGCGGGCAGCCGGTGCCGCCACAGGTCGACGGCCCGGTCGAACAGGCCGCGGTCCTCCAGGAACACCGCGATCCCCATCAGGGCGTCGGTCTCGATCAGTTCCCAGTTGCCGTTCTTGCGCGGACTGCCGGGGGTCAGCAGCGGCACGTACACGGTGCGCAGCATGGCGGCGAAGCGGTCGACCGAACCCGCCGACCAGCCCGCGCCGGTGTGGCGGACCAGCTCGGCGGCGCGGGCCCAGTTGTTGCCCGACCAGCCGGTCTGCAGTGGGGCGTTGGTGTTGGTGTGCTCCTGGATCACGCCCGACCAGGCGTCCATGATGGAGACCGCCTTGTCGGCGTACCGCTGGTCGCCGGTGAGCACCCACTGCAGGGCCTGGGCGTAGGCGGCCATCGAGTCGTCGCGCTCGTCGGAGCACCCGTTGTCGGGGTGCGAGCTGGATCCGCACTCGACGGTGGCGCGCGGCTTGGGCTGCCAGGCGAGTGAGGCGTACTTGCTCGTCCGCAGGTCGGCGAGGGCGGACGTCCAGGGCTGGGCCCCGGTGGCCAACTTGGCTTTCAAGAAGTCGAGTTGCCGCGCACCGACCAACACGCCCGGGTGCTGGAAGGCGGCGGCGCCCCGGGTGGCCGCCGCCGGGGTGCGGGCTTCGGCGGGGGTGGTGCCGGCGGGCAGCAGGAGGGCGGCGAGGGCGGCCCCGCTGATCAGTGTCCTGAGGGTGTTCCTGGTGCTGCTACGAGCCATGGGGAAGTCGTCCTCTCGGTGGGAGGAGGTCGTGCTCGGGTCCGGTTCCGGTCTCCAGGATGTTAGGAAACCTTCCTAACTACTGGCATTGAACCACCGACTCATGTCCACGCCAAGCCGTCTCGCGCCCGGATACCGGCGGGATTCGTGCCCCTCCCGTCCCACCGGTCCCTCGTTTATCGCCCGTTGATCGTCGACGTCTAGCGTCGGGCCCATGGACGACAGGACGGCCGAGTGGCCGGGGGCGGCGCCCGAGGGGCGGATCACGGAGCAGGACACCGAGCGGTTCCGGCAGTTGTTGGCCGGGCTGGAGAGCTCGCTGGCGGCGGACCGGGAGGTGGCGGGGCGTGAGGCCTGAGGCCGCCGAACAGCGCGGTCCGGCGCCCGGGCCCGTCGAGTGGGGCCCGGTGGCGGTACTGCCGCTCTGGCGGCGGGAAGAGCGCGGGGAGCAGTGCCGGGACGCGGACCGGCCCGGGGTGCTGCGGGGGCAGCCCGGGCCGGTGGCGTCCGGTCGGCCGGAGGCCGTACCGGACGGGGCGTGACGGCTCACGAGCAGTCGCAGCAGCAGCCGTCGCAGCCGCAGTCGTCGCAGCCGCAGCTGTCGCAGCAGTCGCACCCGCACTTGCAGCAGTCGCAGCAGCCGGGGTCGCAGGAACTGCAGCAGTCGCAGCTGTCGCAGCAGTCGTGCCGCTCGCAGAAGCCCTTGCGGCGTTCGCGGGTGAACGGGTCGTTGTGCTCGCAGCAGAGCAACTGGCAGGTGCAGGCCATCAGCGCCCACACCGCGCACCCGGCGAGCAGGTTGCGCGGCTGCGGCGGCTTCCCGAGGGGCGGGCCGAAGCCGGGGCCCTGCGGCACCCACGGCGGGACCGGCGCCTGGTTCGGGTCCTGGCCGGGGTTCGGGCCGCCGGGGTGGCCGGGCGGCACCTGACGCGGCGGCGCGTCCTGGGGGTGCTCGGCGGTGGCGCCGTGCTTGCCGCTCCGGCAGCTCGCCCCGTGCCCGGGCCGGCCGAAGACCCGGTCCACCGCGCTCTCCGTCTCGTGCCCGAGCAGTACGTGCACCAGCGCCCGGTCGGTCAGTTCGACCTCGCGCAGCGCGAGCCGGATGCCGTGCACGGCGTCGCGGCAGAGCCGTTCGGCCTCGGCGCGGTCGGTGCCGGTGGCGGTCAGCGGGTTCCAGGCGCCCGAGGCGGCGTCGGCGGCCTGGTCCTCGGCGGCGTCGAGGAGGTGGGCGAGCCGGCCGAACAGGCGGCCCGCCTCGGCGAGCGGCGCGGCGTTGCCGGGGCGGCCGGCGATCACGGCGGTGTGGGCGAAGGCGGCCGAAGTGGCGGTCTCGGTGGGCTCGGTGACCAGCAGCACGGAGCCGCCGGGCAGTAGCGAGCGCTCCAACTCGCCCTGCCGGGAGGCGGCGTCGAGCAGCACGGCGGTGTCGAAGCCGACGGCGGAGGCGCTGCCCGCGCTCTTGCGGTCCCAGCGCCGGGTCACCGCGCGGGCCCCGACGGCGACCGGGCGGCGGGCGAACACGCCGTCCCGGTCCTCGACGTGGTCGCGGATCTTCACCGAGGCGAGCGCGAGCGAGACGGCTGCCGCCAGCCGGGCCCCCTCGCCCTTGGCGACGGAGGCCGTTCGCATGCCGCGCAGCGGGCACGGCCCGGCGGTGCGGCGCCGGCTGGAGTCCTCCCGGGCGGCCTGGGCCTCGACCAGGACGGAGATGATCAGCCCGTCGTAGTTGGTGGCGGTCCGGGCGAGCTGCCCGTGGTCGTCCCGCAGGGCGAGGCAGAGCCCGCACAGGTGCGCCATCCAGGAGGCCTGGAGACGTTCGGACAGCCGGTGCCTACACGGTCTGATGATGCCGAACACGATCCTCGTCCCCCTCGCCGATGGGCCGCTGACCGGCCACTTTCTCGGCGGACATCATATGATCACCGTGCGCCGGGGCGGACCGGTCGGCCGAACCGGAGCCCAGCTGCCGTCGGACCGTCACCCGGCCGTCGAAGGGCCGCGCCGGCCCCGGTGTTCGCGGACCGGGCGGGCGGCGGGAAGGGCCGTCGGAGGGGCCGGTCGTGGTGAGCCGAGGGCGAACAGCCGTCCGGTAGCGGCCGGTCGGCGCGTACGGTGGCGGGCATGTCGACAGTACGGACGGTGCGGTTGCCCGGACTCACCCTCGCCTACCGCGAGAGCGGACGCCCCGACGGCCCTCCGCTGGTGCTGCTGCACGGCCTCGGCGAGCGCGCCACCGGCTGGGACACGGTGCTGCCCGACCTCGCCCCCCGCCACCACGTGTACGCCCTCGACCTGCGCGGCCACGGCGACAGCGGCCGCACCGCCTCCTACGGTCTGGAGGTGATGCGCGAGGACGTGCTCGCCTTCCTCGACGCCCTCGGCCTGGACCGGGTCGACCTGGTCGGCCACTCGATGGGCGGTGCCGTCGCCTACCTTCTCGCCCAGGCCGTGCCCGAGCGGATCGAGCGGCTGGTCCTGGAGGAGATCCCCGCCCTTCACCCGCGTCCGTCGAGCGTGCCGCCCGAAGGAGCGGACGAACCGGCGCACTTCGACTGGGCGATGGTGCGGGCCGTCAAGGCGCAGCTCGACACCCCCGATCCGGCCTGGCGGGAAGGGCTGACCAGGATCACCGCCCGCACCCTCGCCGTCGCGGGCGGGCCCACCAGCCACGTCCCCCAGGAGCGGATCGTCGAACTCGCCCGGCTGATCCCGGACTGCCGCCTGGTCACCATCGAGGCCGGACACCTGGTGCACAACGCCCGCCCGGCCGAGTTCATCGCCGCCGTGGCGCCCTTCCTGGAAGCCTGAGCCGGGACGCCGGGACGCCGGGACGCCGGGACGCCGGGACGCCGGGACGCCGGGACGCCGGGACGCCGGGACGCCGGGACGCCGGGACGCCGGGACGGCGCACCAGCGCCCCGGGCCGCCCCGACCCGACCGTCACCTGAAGACGATGGCGTGGCCGGTGGCGAGGCTGGCCCGAACAGGCCCGGAACAGCTGGTGCCACGCGAAGACCTCCGGCTCGAACGGATCGTCACCCGGCAAGGCCTCCAAGCGCCGCGACTCCGCCGGGTCGAGAGAGCCGTCGGCCGCCGGCCGGATCCCGATGGCTGCGGCGAACCCCTGGAGCTCCGCGAGCAGGGCGCCACTGGAGCCCACCATCCCGGCGCCGGGCACATCGGCCTCCTCCGGGAGGAAGAGCGGGTCCTCGAACGCGGACTCCGCCGGTACGTAGTAGCCCGCGTGGTCGGCGTGGCAGAGCAGGTGCGAGTCGAACATGACCGTCTCGTCGTCGACCAGTTCCAGGTCGGCCTCGTACTGCTCGCGGCTGACCCCGCGCGCCCCGGTGACCGGCTCGCCCAGCCGGTGCAGCACGTACACCCGCCGCAGCCCGGCCAGGTAGCTGTACGGGAAGCCCGCCGAGAAGACCTCGGCGGGGCCTCCCGGCGCGGCAACCGGCTCCCGCCAGACCACGCCCTCGGCACCCAGCGCCCGGTGCAGCACCTCGGCGTCGTCCCGCAGCTCAGGGGTGCCGAGCAGTCCGACACTGATGGACAGTCCCATGCCCGCTACACCCCCTGCTCGGCGGGCAGCCGCCCGCTGCGCACCGCCGCGACCAGCTCGGCGTGGTCGGCCTCGGTTCGGTCCGCGTAGGCGACGGCGAAGGCGGCGACCGCCTCGTCCAGGGCCTCGCTCTTGCCGCAGTACCCGGCCAGCAGGCCCGGGTCGGCGGTGTGGGCGTGCGCCCGGGCGAGCAGGGCGCCGGTGATCCGGGCGTAGTCGTCGAGCTGGGCGGGCAGCAGCGCGGCCGGGTCGACGCTGCCCTTGCGGTTGCGGAACTGCCGTACCTGGTAGGGGAGCCCGTCGACGGTCGTCCAGCCGAGAAGGGTGTCGCTGACCACCTGCATGTGCTTCTGGCCGAGCACCACCCGCCGTCCCTCGTGCTCCTCCGTGCGCTGCCCGTGGCCGCCGAGGTGCGGCAGCAGCACGGACGGCCGGGCCTCCTTCACCTGCAGCACCAGCGGCTGGTCCCGGTGGTCGGTGAGCAGCACCACGTACGAGCGGGTGCCGACACTGCCGGTGCCGACCACCCGGAACGCCACGTCCTGCACCCGGTAGCGGGACAGCAGGGTGCGCACCTCGGCGGGCACCGTCGCCACGTACGGGCCGAGCGCCTCGGCCACCGCCCGGGCGGTCGCGTCGGTGACCCGGGTGAGCACCGGCGGAGCGGCCGTGAACCGCCAACCGCCGTCCGCGGTACGGGCGGTGCTGCGGGCGGCGAACCGGGCGCTGGTGTTGCCGAGCGCCTTCGCGCCGACCTTCCGCAACACCTCGGTGAGGTCGTGCGCCTCGGCGAAGGACACCAACTGCTCGTCCGCCACGGCGTTCCAGGCGTCCAGGGCGGGCAGCTTCGCGAGCGTGCGCACGGTGCGGCGGTAGGAGCCGGCCGCGTGCTGGGCGGCGGCGCGGGCGGTGGTCTCGCTCGCCCCGGCCTCCCGGCCCGCCAGCACCAGGCTGGTGGCGAGCCGCTTGAGGTCCCACTCCCAGGGGCCGGGCACGGTCTCGTCGAAGTCGTTGATGTCCATCACCAGTTGGCCGCGCGCATCGCCGTACAGCCCGAAGTTCGCCGCGTGCGCGTCCCCGCACAGCTGCGCCGGCACGCCGGTCACCGGCGTGCCCGCGAGGTCGGCGGCCATCAGCCCGGCGGAGCCGCGCAGGAAGGCGAACGGAGTGGCGGCCATCCGGCCCACCCTGATCGGCACCAGGCCCGCGATCCGGCCCGCGTTGGAGGCCTCCAGCGCCGCCACCGCCGTGGGCCGGTCGGCCGCGGGCGCGAACTCGGAGTGCCGCTCCCGGGGAACCCGCCCCCGCAGCGCCTTCCCCTGCTCCCGCGCCCGCCGCGCCCGGCCGTCCGGCCCGGCCGCGAACCCGGGGACGGTGAACTTCCGCCGCCCGGTGGTGGTCCCGATGTCCGTCACTGTTCCCCGCCCGCCTTGCTCGAACTCCCGCCCGCGACCTGCACGGATGGCTCATCAGGGGGAGTGACGTCCGGCGTCGCGCGGTGGTTCCGGGGGCTGCCCGGGTGAGGCGTGGGGCCCGCCGCGTAGCCTGGGGAGGGTGAACGATCTCCGGAGGGGCCTGGCGGCCCGACTCCCCGCCGCCGCAGCCGCGTTGCTCATCGTGGCGGCCGGCCTCGGCGTACGCGCGGCGATGACCGGCGACCTGGCCAAGTACGCGGGTGACGCGCTCTACACCGTCCTCGTCTACGCCCTGGTGGTGCTGGTCGCGCCGAGGGTGCGGTCGGCGCGGGCTGCTCTGGTCGCGGCCGGGGTGAGCTGGGCGGTGGAGCTGTTCCAGGCGACCGGGCTGCCGGACGCGTGGGGGCGGCGCAGCGGGCTGGTGCACCTGGTGCTCGGGTCGACCTTCAACCCGCCGGACCTGTTGTGGTACGTGGTCGGCGCGGCCGGCGCCGCACTGTTGCACCGGGCGCTGCGGCCCGGTGGGACCGCAGCGCTCGCGGACGCGAACTGACGGAACGTCAGAGGGGGAGCAGCTCCGGCCGCTTGGCCTCGACGTGGTCGCCCGAGGACTCGCCGCGCAGGCGACGGCCCACCCAGGGGATCAGGTGCTCGCGGGCCCACTGGAGGTTCTCGCGCCGCTGGTCGGCGGCGGTGAGGACGCGGGCGTTCGGCCACGGGGCCTCCGGGTCGTCCGCGGTGCGCAGACCCAGCGAGCGGGCGGCCAGCAGGGCGACCCGCTGGTGCCCCTCCGGGGACAGGTGCAGCCGGTCCTCGCTCCAGGCGCGGCGGTCCTGCACCGCGCGCAGCGACCACAGGTCGGCCACCTTGCAGTCGTAGCGGTCGGCGACCGCCCGCATGTGCCCGTTGTAGGTGGCGATCTTGCCGCGGAGGTGCTTGAGCAGCGGCACCTCGCGGGTGTCGAAGCCGGTGCAGATCAGCACCGTCCCGGCGCTCTCGGCGAGTTCGGCGACTGCGGCCTCGAAGCGTTCGGCCACCTCGTCCGGGTCGCTGCCGGGCCGCAGGATGTCGTTGCCGCCGGCGCAGAAGGTGACCAGTTCGGGCTGGAGCCGGCGGACCTGCGGCACCTGCTCGGCCACGATCTGGTCCAACAGCCGTCCGCGTACCGCCAGGTTGGCGTAGCGGAACCCGCCCGGCGGCCTGCCCTCGGCGAGCATCCCGGCCAGGCGGTCGGCCCAGCCGGCGAAGGCGCCATCGGCACCCGGGTCGTTCAGGCCCTCGGTGAAGCTGTCCCCGAGGGCGGCGTACGAACTGAGGTCAAGGGTCTCCTGGAGGTTCGGCATGAAAGAGATAGTTCACCCATTCAAGTGACCTACGCCACCGTAGGTGACCCTGGCGGCACGTGAGATGGGCCACGTACCCTGCGCGGCCCCTCTCCCGGCCGGTCCTGACGCCGTCGAGGCGCCGCTCGCACCGTCCGCACGCCCCGCCCGCACGCACCGCCCGCACGCACCGCCGCGCTCGCACGGCCGCGCTCGCACCGCCCCGTCGCAGAGCGCCGTGCCCCGGAAAGCACAAGATCCGTGCCCCCTTCCGCTTTCCGGGCCGTCAGGACCATGCTCGAAGTACGGCGCGCCGCTCCGGCCGCCGTTCTTCCTGGGGGAGAACCAGACCATGAACCTCTCCGAGAACTGGACCGTCGACGACCGCTGCACCAACTGCGACGTGGCCCGGCAGCTCGCGCCCGACCTGATCCGCGAGCACGCCCGCAGGTCCGAGCTGATCCGCCAGCCGCGCGACGAGGCCGAGCAGCGGCAGCTGCTCGCCGCCGCCCACGCCTGCCCGACCCGCTCGATCCGTCCCGGCACCGGCCGACTCGACCCGGCCACCGACCCGTTCCCGATCGCGCTGGACGAGCTCGGGGAGGTGCTGCTGCTGGGCCACAACTCCCGTCGGACCGCGGGCGCCAACTCCTACCTGTGCCGCAGGCCCACGGGCTGGGTGATGGTCGACACGCCCCGCTACAGCGAGGCGCTCGCCGCCCGCTACCGGGCGCTCGGCCCGGTCACCGACATCCTGCTCACCCACCGTGACCACGCGGCGCACGGCCGGGAGTACGCCGACCGGCTGGGCGCCCGGCTGTGGATCCACGAGGGCGACCTCGCCGCCGCCCCCGACGCCGACGAAGTGCTGTGCGGCACCGACCCGGTGGAGATCTCGCCCGGACTGGTCGCCCACCCCTTCCCGGGCCACACCCTGGGCAGTGTGCTGTACGTCGCCGACCGGCGCTACTGCTTCAGCGGTGACAGCCTGTACTGGTCGCGCACCAACCGGGACATCGAGGTGCAGGAAGCGGTGACCTGGTACTCGATCGAGGAGCAGTCCGCCTCGCTGGACCGCAGCCTGGACGCGCTGCGCTTCGAGTGGCTGCTGCCGGGCCACGGCGACAAGCAGCGGATGCCCGCCGAGGAGGCGGAGCGCAGGATGCGCGCCCTCGCCGTCCGCGCCCGGAGGCTGCGGACCGAGCCGGTGGACTTCGCAGCCGTGCGCTGGTGACCCCCGACGGCAGCGCCGTGCGCCGGGGCTCGCGCCGGGTGCGCGGGGGGTTGCGCCCGCCGGGCTCGCCCGCGCGGGTGTGCGAACGGGAGCGGCGGGGCAGCCGCCTCTGGAGCGACGCGTACCCGAACCCCGCGATCCGAGGACGGTTGAGCAATGTCCACGCACACCCAGGCGCGTACGGCGCGGCCCCGGCGCTACCTGATGTGCCGGCCCACCCACTTCACGGTGGACTACGCGATCAACCCGTGGATGGACCCGGCGCAGCCCACCGACACCGAGCTCGCCGTCCGCCAGTGGGAGCGGCTGCACCGCACCTACCGGCGCCTCGGCCACACCGTCGAGCTGATCGACCCGGTTCCGGGCCTGCCCGACATGGTCTACGCCGCCAACGGTGCCACCGTGCTGGACGGTCGCGCCCTGGTGGCGACGTTCCGCTACCCGGAGCGGGCCGCCGAGTCCGACGCCTACCAGTCCTGGTTCCGCCTGCACGGCTACCGCGCGGTGCGCCGCGCCGGCCACGTCAACGAGGGCGAGGGCGACCACCTGGTGGTCGGCCGCCGGGTCCTCGCCGGGACGGGCTTCCGCACGTCACGGGCCGCGCACGCCGAGGCGGAGCAGCTCTTCGGCGTGCCGGTCGTCAGCCTGACCCTGGTCGATCCGCGCTTCTACCACCTGGACACCGCGCTGGCCGTCCTCTCCGACGACCACGTCATGTACTACCCGGAGGCCTTCGACGCCCACAGCCGCTCGGTGCTCCGCGCCCTCTACCCGGACGCGATCCTCGCCGACCGCGCCGACGCCGAGGTGTTCGGGCTGAACGCGGTCTCGGACGGCCGCCGGGTGCTGCTCCCGGAGGCGGCCAAGAACCTGACGGGGCGGCTCGCGGAGCACGGCTACGAGCCGATCCCGGTGGACGTCTCCGAGCTGCTGAAGGGCGGCGGCGGGGCGAAGTGCTGCACGCTCGAACTCAGGCCGTGACCGCTCTTCTCACCCGGTGACGAGCAGCACCTCCAGGGTGCGCGGCCCGTGCACCCCCTCGACCCGGTCGAGTTCGATGTCGCTGGTCGCCGACGGCCCGGAGAT
The DNA here is from genome assembly GCF_042734825.1 of Kitasatospora sp. NPDC059648. Taxonomy (NCBI): domain Bacteria; kingdom Bacillati; phylum Actinomycetota; class Actinomycetes; order Kitasatosporales; family Streptomycetaceae; genus Kitasatospora; species Kitasatospora sp. NPDC059648. The sequence goes on from NZ_JBHWDU010000113.1 coordinate 10,778, forward strand.
CCAGGTCTGCGGGCGCGCCGGGTCGAGCCGGGGCAGCGCCAGCGGGACGGAGGCGACGACCTGCTCCGGTGCCCGCACCACGCAGAGGTGGTGGTCGGGGACGAGCGATAGCAGTCGCCGGCCCTGACCGGGCCCGGCGTCCAGCACGATCGTCCCGGTCTCGGCGATCGCCAGTGCGCAGCCGGTGACCACGCTGTCCACGGCGTCCAGCCGGGCGGCGGTGAGGGTACCGTCGTCCGGCAGCAGCTCGACCCCGACGGCCGCCGTGAGCCAGCCGTCCGGCAGCCCGGCCGGCACGGCGACCGTGCGACTGCCGCGCGCGGCGAGCAACTCGGCGATTCGGCGCGGGAGTTCCTCCTCGGTACCGCGGTGCACCAGTGCCCGGTAGTCGGCCAGGTTGCGGTGCAGCAGGTCGAGCAGCGCGGCCGGATCGCCGGCCGGGGCGTGGGCGCCCAGGTAGCCGCGTGGCAGCGGCTGTTCGGCCGCGTCGCCTGCGTCGCCGAGCGCGGCCCGGATCCGGCCGAGGACCAAGTCCCTTGAGGTCACGTACGGTTCCTCCGCCACCAGTCGCGGAACGGTCCGGCCGGTACCTCCGGCAGGTCCCGGCTGTCGGTCCAGGCCCGGCCGGGGCCGGGCAGTCGGCGCGGGTGCAGGGCGCGGGTGCGCCCGGCCAGCCGCTCGGCGGCCGCGAGCGCCGCCGGGTGGTCCAGGACGTACCCGGCGGCGGCCATGGCGGCCCGCTCCAGCGGATGGCCGCCCTGCTCGGCGACCCGTTCGCGCAGGTGCACCAGCACCTCGGGGATGTCGATGGCCACCGGGCAGACCTCGTAGCAGGCCCCGCAGAGCGAGGAGGCGTACGGCAGCGAGGCGTCCACCGGGCTCGCGGTGCCGCGCAGTTGGGGGGTGAGGATGGCGCCGATCGGTCCGGGGTAGACCGAGCCGTAGGCGTGCCCGCCGGCCCGCTCGTACACCGGGCAGACGTTGAGGCAGGCCGAGCAGCGGATGCACCGCAGGGCCTGTCGGCCGACCTGGTCGGCCAGTGCGGTGGTGCGCCCGTTGTCGAGCAGCACCAGGTGGAACTCGGACGGGCCGTCGCCCGGTGTCGTCCCGGTCCACAGGGAGGTGTAGGGGTTCATCCGCTCGGCGGTGGAGGAGCGGGGGAGCAGTTGGAGGAAGACTTCGAGATCCCGCCAGGTCGGCACGACCTTCTCGATGCCGACCACGGAGATCAGGGTGCGCGGGAGGGTGAGGCACATCCGGCCGTTGCCCTCGGACTCGACCACCACCATGGTGCCGGTCTCGGCGACCATGAAGTTGGCGCCGGAGACGGCCACTTCGGCGCGCAGGAACTTCTCCCGCAGGTGCAGCCGGGCGGCCTCGGCGAGTTCGGCGGGGGAGTCGGTCAGGCCCTCCGGTGCCGGGCGGCCCCAGGCGCCCATCCGGTCGGCGAAGATCTCCCGGATCTCGGCGCGGTTGCGGTGGATCGCCGGGACCAGGATGTGCGAGGGCCGGTCCTCGCCCAACTGCACGATCAGCTCGGCGAGATCGGTCTCGTAGGCGGTGATCCCCTCGGCGGCCAGCGACTCGTTCAGCCCGATCTCCTGGGTGGCCATCGACTTGACCTTGACCACCTCCGTCCTGCCGGTGGCGTGGACCAGCCCGGCGACGATCCGGTTGGCCTCCTCGGCGTCCGCCGCCCAGTGCACGGTGCCGCCGGCCGCCGTGACGGACTCCTCCAACTGCACCAGGTAGCGGTCGAGATGGCGCAGCGTGTGGTCCTTGATCGCCTTCCCGGCCGCGCGCAGCTCGGCCCAGTCAGGGAGTTCCGCGACGGCCCGGGCCCGCTTGTCACGGATGGTGTGGGTGGCGTGCCGCAGGTTGGCGCGCAGCTGCCCGTCCCGTACCGCGCGGGCGGCGGCCCGTGGGAAGGCGGGCATGCCGAGGAACACGTTCGTCACGACGGCCTCCAGGGGTGGTCCTCGGTGCTGGCCAGGATCTCCGCGAGGTGCAGCGGCCGCAGCGCGTCACCCCGCCGGCGCAGGGTGCCGCCGAGGTGCAGCAGGCAGGAGTTGTCGGCGCCGCACAGCACCTGGGCCCCGGTGTCGAGGGCGTTGGCGAGCTTGTCCTCGGCCATCGCCGCCGAGACGGCCGCGTTCTTGACGGCGAAGGTCCCGCCGAAGCCGCAGCACTCCTCCGCACCCGGCAGCTCGACCAGCTCCAGCCCCTTGACGGCGCGCAGCAGTCGCAGCGGCCGATCGCCCAGTCCGAGCATCCGCAGGCCGTGGCAGGAGGGGTGGTAGGTGACGGTGTGCGGGAAGTACGCGCCGACGTCCTCGACCCCGAGCACGTCGACCAGGAACTCGGTGAGCTCGACCACCCGGGGTGCCAGGGCGACGGCGGCGTCGGATAGTTCGCTGCCCCGGCCCTCGGCGGCGGCCCGGGCGCCGATCCGGGGGTAGTTGTCCCGGACCATCGCCACGCAGGAGCCCGAGGGCGTCACCACGTGGTCGTACCCGGCGAAGGCACGGGCGGTCCGGCGCACCAGCGGCTCGCAGGCCCGGCGGTAGCCGGTGTTGTACTGCGGCTGCCCGCAGCAGGTCTGCCCGGCGGGGAAGTCCACCGTCACGCCCAGGCGTTCCAGCAGCCGCACGGTGGCGACCGCCGTGGCGGGGAACAGCGCGTCGTTGACGCAGGTGGCGAACAGCGCGACCCGCAACCCGAACTCCTCACGTCGAAACGGCACCGGCCCGCCCGTGATGGTAACGGGCGGGCCGGTGCCGGCGAAGCAGGCCGCGAAGGTGCCTTCTCCGGGGCTCAGGCGCCGGCGCCGAGCCAGAGGTCCGGGCCGAACACCTCGTAGTGGATGTCCGCAGCCGGGACACCCGCCTCGATCAGCTGCCCGCGCACGGCGCGCAGGAAGGGCAGCGGGCCGCACAGGTAGGCGGTGGTGCCGGCCGGGACCTCGACGGTCGACAGGTCGACCAGGCCGGTGCGCTCGGCCGGCCACTCGCCGAGCGGCCGCTCGTAGAAGACGTGGGCGGTGGCGTTGGCCAGCTTGGCGGTCAGCTGCTCCAGGTCGGCGCGGAAGGCGTGGCTGAGCTGGTCGCGGTCGCCGTGCACCGAGATGACCTGCCGGGTGGAGCCGGTGGCGGCCAGGTGGTCGAGCATCGCGGTCATCGGGGTGTTGCCGATGCCGGCGGAGGCGAGAAGCACCGGGCCGTCGCCCTCGGCGAGGAAGATGTCGCCCAGCGGGGGAGCCAGCTCGACGGTGTCACCGGCCCGCAGGGTGTCGTGCAGGTGGCCGGAGACCTCGCCGTCGCGCTTGACGCTGAAGCGCAGTGCGTTGTCGGCGCCGCCGGACAGGCTGTACTGGCGGATCTGGTGGGCGCCGTCGGGCAGTTCGGTGCGCACCGAGACGTACTGGCCGGGGCGGGAGGCCGGGAGGGGGCGGCCGTCGGCCGGGCGGACCAGGTAGGTGGTGACGGTCCCCGTCTCCTGGTGGCGGGCGACCACGGTGTACGGACGCCACAGGTCGGCCTGGTCGCCGCCGGCCGCGGCCTCGGCGCGCAGCCGCTCCTCGACGGCCATCAGGGCGTTGGCCATCAGCCAGTAGACCTCGTCCCAGGCGGCGGCGACCTCGGGGGTGACGGCCTCGCCGAGGACCTCGACGATCGCGGCGAACAGGTGCTCGTGGACGACCTTGTACTGCTCGTCGTTGATGCCGACCGAGACGTGCTTGTGGGCGATCCGCGCGAGCATCGCGTCCGGGCGCTGGTCGGGGTGGGCGACCAGCGCGGAGGCGAAGGCGGCTATCGAGCCGGCCAGCGCCTCGCGCTGGGTGCCGTTGGCCTGGTTGCCCCGGTTGAAGAGGTCGCTCAGCAGCTCCGGGTGCGCGGCGAACAGCCGGTCGTAGAAGCGCGGGGTGATGTCACCGATCGCGCCGCCCACGACGGGCAGGGTGGCCTCGACGACCTCGGCGGACTTCGCGGACAGCATCAGAAGAGCTCCTGACTGGTAGCTGAGAACTGGTATCTCAGATTCGCATTAAAGGCCGTTGGGTGCCGACCGGCCCCCGGGGGACGGGGTCAGTCGGCGGGTCTGGCGGTGAGGCCGAGCAGCACCGGACCGGTGGGGGAGGCCACCAGGTCGTCGATGCTGAGCGGGTCGAGCGCCGCCAAGAACGCCTCCTGTGCGGTGCGCAGCGCCCCTCGCAGCCTGCAGGCGGCCCGCAGCGGGCACGGAGGGTCGTCCTCGCAGCCGACCACGTCGCCGACGCCCTCCAGCTCGCGCAGCAGTAGGCCGAGCGAACCGGTCCGCCCGGCGAAGGTGATCATCAGCCCGCCGCCGCGTCCGCGTCGGGCCTCCACCACCCCGAGGTGCTGCAGCCTGCTGACCACCTTCGCCGCATGGGTGTACGGCACGCCGACCGACTCGGCCACCTCGCGGGTGGTCGGGTTCTCGCCCTCGCCGAGTACGGCGAGCCGCATCGCGATGCGGAGGGCGATGTCGGTGCTCTTGGTCAGCCTCACGAGAGAACGCTAAACGAATACGACTCCGAAACTCCAATTTCCTGCTCGATTCTGGCTGAGGCCCCGGTCACGCCGCCGGTCGGGCCTGGTCGGGGCGGGGCCGCCGGGTAGGTGGACCGGGGGAGGCGGGCGGCCTCGGTGAGCGCATCTCGGTCGAATCCGAACAGTTGGCGACATTACCGATCAGCTCCTGACCCACCATCAGTGGCCGATCTACGCTTCCCCCGGCTCCGGAGCCACGCCACGCTTGCCACCCCTCCGCCGACTCCCCTGGAGATCCTGTGAGACCACGTCGTGCACCCCGGCGCACCTGGACGGCGGGGGGGGGGGGGTGGCCGGGCCCGGCCGCCCCCCCCGCCCGCCCCCCCCCCCCCCCCCCCGGGCCCCCCCCCCCGCCCCGCGGGCGCCCGCCGGCGGCG
>NZ_JBHWDU010000113.1:15735-20211 GCF_042734825.1 Kitasatospora sp. NPDC059648
TTCCTCCCCCCGGGCCCCCCCGGGCCCCCGGGGCGGGGGGGGGCGGCCCACCCCCCCCCCCCCGCCCGCCCTGCTCTCCCAGCCCGCCCCCGCCGAGGCGTCGGCGCCCGCGCCGACCGTGGCCGCCCACGTGCCGGTGGCGCCCTATCCGGCCGGGGTCGCGCTCACCCCGGACGGCGCCCGGGTCTACGTGACCAGCCAGAGCAGCGGCACGGTGAGCGTCCTGGACGCCGCGAGCAGGGCGGTGACCGGCAGCTTCACCGCCGGGACGGGTTCCTACGCGGTCGCCGTCTCGCCCGACGGGCACCGCGCCTACCTGACCCACCACCTCGACAACGCGGTCAGCGTCGTGGACACCGCGAGCAACACCGTCACCGCCACCGTCCCGGTCGGCGTCCAGCCCTGGGGTCTGGCCCTGTCGCCGGACGGCACGCGCGCGTACGTCAGCAACGCCGGAGCCAGCACGGTGAGCGTGCTGGACACTTCGTCCGGCACCGTCACGGCCACGATCCCGGTCGGCGCCGAGCCGCACGGGCTCGCGGTCTCGCCCGACGGCAAGCGCCTGTACGTCGCGGCCTCCGGTGCCAAGGCGGTGAACGTGGTCGACACCGTGAGCAGCACGGTGAGCGCCACCGTCCAGGTCGGCCACAGCGCGTTCGGCCTGGCACTCAGCCCCGACGGAAGCCGGCTGTGGGCCGCCGACGGCGACGACACCACGGCCGCCGTGCTCGACACCGGCGCCCCCGGGCTGCTCGGCACCGTCACTGTCGGCAACGGCCCGTACTCCGTCAGCCTCGCCCCGGACGGCTCCGCCGCGTACGTCTCCAACTACGGCGACAACACCCTGAGCGTGATCGACGCGGCGAGCCGGAGCGTCACCGCGACGGTGCCGGTCGGCGCCGGCCCGTACACCCTGGCGCTGAGCGCCGACGGGCGGCGCGGCTACCTGGCCGACTTCACCGGCGACGCCGTCGACGTGCTGAACCTCCCGCTGCCGGTGCCCGTGGTCACCGGGATCAGTCCGAACGGCGGGTCCGGGACCGGGGGCACCACGGTGACCGTCACCGGCAGCGACCTGAACGGTGCCACCGGCGTCACCTTCGGCGCGGCCGGCCCGGCCGCCTCGTTCAGCTGCACCCGGACCAGCTGCACCGCCACCGCCCCGGCCACCACGGTGACCGGTCCGGTGGACGTCCAGGTCACCACGCCCGGCGGCACCAGCGCGGCCGTCGCCGCCGACCGCTTCAGCTACACCGCGCCCAGCGCCCACCTGGGCGTCGCGCTCGCCGCGACACCGGTGACCAGCCTGTTCGCGAGCCGGGTCGACTACACCGTCACCCTCACCGGCCAGGGGCCCGACCCGGTCACGACGGCCACCGTCACCGCCGCCCTGCCCGCCGGGCTGGCCACCACCTCCGGCGATTGCGGCGTCGCCGGGGGCAAGCTCACCTGCACCCTGACCGCCCCGCTCGCCAGGGGCGCGAGCACCACCCGGCACTTCTCCGTCGGCGGCGCCGGGCTGAACGTGCTCGCCTCCTGGAGCGTCACGGTGGCCCGTACGGCCGGCGCCCCAGCCGACCCCTCGCCCGCCACCAGCAAGGACAGCCGCAGCTGCACCTCCGTGCTCGGTCTGCTGATCACCTGTAACTGAGCGGCCCCACCCGGAGAGCCCCGGCCGGACGCCCGGCCGGGGCTCTTCCGTCCCACCTCTGGACGAACTGTCCGAGTCGGACGTACAGTCCATCCATGCCTCCCGAAACCGCTGATCCGCGCGTGCGGACCTGGTCACCGGTCTGCCGCGCGGTGGCCCTGCTGCTCGGGCCCTACGCCGAGGTGGTGCTGCACGACCCCGCCACCGACCGGGTGCTGGCCATCTGGAACCCCATGACCAGCCGCGCTCCCGGAGACCCGTCCCTGCTCGGCGAACTGGACCAGCTCGGCCCGTCCGCGCCCGACGTCTACGGGCCGTACGAGAAGCTGCTGCCGGACGGCCGACGGCTCTCCTCGGTCAGCGCGGTACTGCGGGACGAGACCGGCCGGGCCGCGGCGGTGCTCTGCGTCAACCTGGACCGCGGCCCGCTGGAGCAGGCCGCCGCCCTGCTGGCGAACTTCGCCGCGCCCACCGCCCCGCGCCCCGAGCCGCTGTTCGAACGCGACTGGACGGAACGGATGAACGACGTGATCGGCGGCCACGTCCGTGCGCAGGGGCGCCCGCTGGAACGCTTCACCCGCGATGACCGGCTCGCCGTCCTGCGCGAGCTGGACGAGGCCGGGGTGTTCGCCGTCCGCCGAGCCGTCCCCGCGGTCGCCACCGCACTGCGGATCTCCCGCTCCACCGCCTACGCCCTGCTAGCCGAGCTCAAGCACCCGGCCGGCCCGAGGAAGGACTGAGACACAGATGACCCGGCTGCCCGACTTCCGGCTCGAAACCTACTTCACCCGCTGGGAGTTCACCGCCCGCCACCACCTCACCGCCTCCGACGCGCAGACCATGACGATGGCCGAACTCCTCGCCCTGGCCGGCCCCGAGGACCGCGAGGCCTGGGACAACCTCGCCCTCGGCTACACCGAGACCTTCGGCGACCCCGGCCTGCGGCGGGCGATCGCCGGGATGTACGAGCACGTCGAGGCGGACGACGTGATCTGCTTCGGCGGTGCCCAGGAGGGCATCAACCTCGCCATGCAGGTGCTGCTCGAACCGGGCGACCACGCGGTGGTCCTGACCCCCAACTACCAGTCGGCGGAGACCATCCCGCTCTCCCTCTGCGAGGTCACCGGCGTCGCGCTGGACGAGCGGCAGGACTGGGCGCTCGACCTGGACGCCGTCGAGGCGGCACTGCGGCCGAACACCAAGGTGCTCTCGGTCAACTTCCCGAACAACCCGACCGGCACGCTGATCCCCGCCGCCGACTTCGCGCGCCTGGCCGGACTCTGCGAGGAGCGCGGCATCCGGCTGTTCTCGGACGAGGTCTACCGCGGCCTGGAACGCGACCGGGGCCGCACCCTGCCGCAGGCCGCCGACCTCTCCGCGACGGCCCTCTCGCTCAACGTGACCTCCAAGTCCCTCGGCCTGCCCGGCCTGCGGATCGGCTGGATCGCCTGCCGGGACCGCGTGCTGCGCACCCGCCTGGAGCGGGCCAAGCACTACACCACCATCTGCAACTCGGCGCCCAGCGAGGTGCTGGCCCGGATCGCGATCACCGCCCGCGAGCGGATCCTGGCGCGCAACCGGGGCATCATCGCCGAGAACCTGCCGGCCTTCGACGCCTTCTTCGCCGAGTTCCCCGAGCTCTTCGAATGGCGGGCCCCGCAGGGTGGCTGCGTCGCCTACCCGCGCTACCTCGGCCCGGACGGCGTGGAGGACTTCTGCACCGCCCTGGTCGAACAGGCCGGCGTGCTGCTGATGCCCGCGAGCATGTTCCGCTCCGACCTCACCCCCACCCCCACCGACCGCTTCCGGATCGGCGTCGGCCGCCGCGACCCCGGCCCCGCCCTTGAGGCCTTCGCCGACTGGCTGCGCAAGCGGTAGCGAAGACGCCGCCGCCGGGGCGCCGGCCAGAGGATCGACGCCCCGGTGGTCGTGACCGTACTGGTCAGAGCTTCTGCCAGGCCGGCTTGGCCGCGTAGGTGTCGCGGAAGTAGTCGGCGAGCTTGAGGCGGGAGGCGGCGGCCTCGTCGACCACCACGGTGGCGTGCGGGTGCAACTGCAGCGCCGAGGCGGGGACGGCCGCGGCCAGCGGGCCCTCGACGGCCAGGGCGACGGCCTCGGCCTTCGCCTCTCCGGTGGCCAGCAGGACCAGGTGGCGGGCCTCCAGGATGGTGCCGATGCCCTGGGTGATGACGTGGTGCGGGACCTCGTCGATGCTGTCGAAGAAGCGGGCGTTGTCCACCCGGGTCTGCCGGGTCAGGGTCTTGATCCGGGTCCGGGAGGCGAGCGAGGAGCAGGGCTCGTTGAAGCCGATGTGGCCGTCCGTGCCGATGCCGAGCAGCTGGAGGTCCACGCCGCCGGCCTCGGCCAGCGCGCGGTCGTAGGCGGTGGCGGCCGCGGCGATGTCGGCCGCGTTGCCGTCCGGTCCCAGGAAGGAGTCCTCGGTCAGGCCGAGGGGTTCGACGACCTCGCGCAGCACCACCGAGCGGTAGGACTCCAGGTGGCCGGCCGGCAGGCCGACGTACTCGTCCAGCTGGCAGATGCGCGCCCGGGAGGCGTCCAGGCGGCCGTCCCGGACCCGCGCGGCGAGGGACCGGTAGATCGGCAGCGGGGTCGAGCCGGTCGCGACACCGAGCAGGGCGTCGGGCTTGTCGGTCAGCAGATCGGTGATCGCCGCGGCGATGACTTCGCCGGCCGCTGATGCGTCAGGGACGATCACGATTTCCATACTGGGTCCACCGTTCTGAGGCGAGGCTGAGGTCTAGACCTTCGAGGTCTAGACCAGTTTGCCGTGAACGGGGCCCTCCAGTCCCCCCGGGGCCTGGTGC
>NZ_JBHWDU010000114.1:0-20018 GCF_042734825.1 Kitasatospora sp. NPDC059648
GTGGAAGAAGACGTTCGGCCACCACCCGCTGTTCGCGTTCGTCGACCACCGCAGCGAGGGCTCCGGAGAGCCGGTCGCCGGTCTGCTGCGGCCGGAGGATGACTCGTCGGCCGTCGCCCAGTCGGCGGTCAGCCGGAAGGCGTGGTTGTACACGCTGCGCGCGTAGCCGTCGAACAGCCCGGCGAACGCGGCCGGCTCCCCAGCCCGTAGTCGGGCACGCATCTCGATGCTCACTTTCATCAGCTGCCTGCTCCTGGGCCCGGCTTCCCGTGAGCTGCCTCACATCCGCGGGGGCGGGTGCGGTGTGAGTGGTGTCAGTGCGTGGTGCCCTACGGCCTGGAGCTGGGTGAGGAGCTGGAGGGTGTCGGAGTTGAGCCACACGCCTACCGGCCTGTCGCCGACTGGTTCCGCACGCCCGACGACAGCCGCCACTGACCGGACCCGGCGTGCTGACGCCCCGGGAAGGCCGACCCGGGTAAGGCGTGCCCGACCTCGTTCGAGACGCCTGCGGCCAGCGCGAGGTCCAAGACGGCGGTGGCCACGCCGGTCGGCAGGCTGTCGTCGGACAGCAGCGGCGCGGAATGCTCGGCCGCAGGCTGACCGGGTCGCGCGGGGAGCCGACAAACTCGAACGAGATGTGATGGTCGTCGTGTGAGCGGGACGTGGTGGTCTTCCTGTGGACGTCCGGTGGTACCGGGCTGAAACCGATTCTCTGACTCTGTACGTTGTCCGTCACCTTCGGGATGTCCCCGGACAGCGGGCCACCTGTACTGTCGTACGGGCTGAGAGAAGAAGCCGTGGTCAAGTGGCATGGCATGATTCCGAGGTGGCTTCTGTGACCGTCTCTGAGTACATACCGCCTGCTGCACGTGCTGTCCTCGTCGACCTGTTGGCCGGTGCGCGGGCAGGTCGGGGCGGGGCGGCGGTCGTGCGTGGTGAGGCCGGCATCGGCAAGACGACGTTGCTGCGCCATGTCACTGACGGATTGTCGGGTGTGCGGCTTCTGTGGGTGAACGGGGCGGAGTTCGAGGCTGACTTCGCGTACGCCGCCGTCCACCAGTTGACCCGCCCACTGCACGAGCGGATCGGGCGGTTGCCCGCCGCGCAGCGGAACGCGCTGACGGTGGCGCTGGGGCTGGGGCTGGGCGAGGGAGGCACGCCGAGTCGTTTCGCCGTCGGATTGGCCCTGTTGGGGCTGCTGTCGGATGCTGCCCGGGAGCAGCCCGTGGTGTGCGTGGTGGACGATGCGCAGTGGCTGGATCGGGCGTCGGCGCAGGTACTGGCGTTCGTGGCCCGGCGGGTGGCGGACGAGTCGGTGACGTTCGTGTTCGGGGTGCGTGACCCGCACGTCGTCGCGGAGTTGGAGGGGTTGCCAGTGCTGACCCTGCCTCGGCTGTCCGACCAGGTGGCGCGCCGGCTGCTGGCGTCCAGTCTGCTCGGCCCCTTGGACGACCAGGTGCGGGAGCGGGTCCTTGCCGAGGCGCGCGGTAACCCCCTGGCACTGCTGGAGTTGCCGCGCCGGCTCGGGCCCGCCGCGCTGGCGGGCGGTTTCGGACTGCCGACGCCTGTCTCCCCGGCCAACCGGATCGAGCAGAGCTATCAGCAGCGGGTCTCCCGGCTATCCGAGGACGCCCGGATTCTGCTGCTGGTGGCGGCCGCCGAACCGCTGGGTGACCCTGGCCTGTTGTGGCGGGCGGCCGATCTGCTGGGGGTGGGCCCGCAGGCCGGGCCGGAGGCCGAGGCGAGCGAGCTGATCGAGTTGGGCGGGCAGTCGAGGTTCCGGCATCCGTTGGTGCGCTCGGCGGTGTACACGGCGGCCTCACCGGCGGAGCGCCGCCGGGTACACGGGGCGCTCGCAAAGGTCACCGATCCGCTGACGGCGCCCGACCGGCGTTCGTGGCACCGGGCGCAGTCCCTGTCCCGGCCGGATGAGGAGGTAGCGGCCGATCTGCTGCGATGCGCGGAGCGGGCGCGGCGCCGGGGCGGGGCCGCTGCCGAGGCGGCCTTCCTGGAACAGGCCGCGGGCCTGACGGCCGATCCGCGGCTGCGGGCCGAACGCAGTCTCGCCGCCGCGCGGGCCGCGATGGAGGCCGGCTCGTTCGAGAGCGCGCTGACGCTGGTCGAGACGGCCGAGGGCGGCCCGATCGACGCCCCCGGACGGGTGCAGGCGGAACTTCTGCGCGGCCGCGCGGCATTCTTCGGCGACGGTGCGGCGGACGCGGTCGGCCACCTGGTGGTGGCGGCCGCCCTCGATCCCGGCCGGGCGCGGATGCACCTGCTGGACGCCCTGCAGGCGGGTCTGGTGGTGGGCAGGTCCTCGCCCGCGGCGCGAGACGCCCTGGCGGCGGCCCGGCGGGCACCCGCCCCGACCGGTGACCGCTCGACCCCGGACGAGCTGTTGGAGGCACTCATCAGCTACCTCGACGGCGACCTCGCGGTGGTGCCGGTGCTGCTCGGGCTGCTGTCGCAGGTCACCGACCCGCTGTGGACGGGCCGGCTGTCGCTGGCCGCCTTGCTCGCCGTCGAGTTGTGGGACATCGCTTTGGAGGACCGGCTCGCCAGTCGGGCCGTTGACGCCGCGCGCGCCGGCGGAACGCTGATGGTCCTGCCGGTGGGCCTGTGGATGCAGGCGATGGCCGCCGCGCAGCGCGGGGACCTCCTCGATGCGGCGGCACTGAACAGCGAGGCCGACGGCATAGCCGAGGTGACCGGCGTCCCGCCGCACTGGTACGGCCGGCTGTTCGCGGCCGCGGTGCGCGGGGTGGACGCTGAGGCGCGGCCCCTGTTCGAGCGGGTGCTGGCCGAGTCGCACGCCCGGCGCAAGGGCATGCTGACGGCGACCGTCCACGCGGCGGCGGCGCTGCACGCCAACGGCGTCGCCGACCACCGCGCGGCACTGGCCTCGGCCCGGCTGGCCGTGGCGGACGGCGAGCTGGGAACGTCCAGCCTCGCCCTGCCCGAGCTGGTCGAGGCTGCCGTCCGGTGCGGCGAAAAGGGCACTGCCCAGGAGGCGTTCGCACGGCTGTCGCGGCACGCGTCGGCGGCGGGCACCGACTGGGCGCTGGGCGTGCGCGCGGCCCTCGCCGCCCTGCTGTCGGACGACCCGGAGGAACTCCACGCTGAGGCGGTGGCCCGGTTGGACGCCGCCGGCCTGCGGGTGTGGCACGGCCGGGCACTGCTGCACCAGGGCGCGTGGCTGCGCCGGGACGGCCGCCGTCGGGAGGCCCGGGAGGCGCTGCGCACCGCTCATGAGCTGTTCACCGCGACGGGCGCGAAGGGGTTCGCCGAGCGGGCCCGGGTGGAGCTGGCCGCCGCCGGCGAGCAGGCTCGGCCGGCCGGGCTCGGCGCGGTGGAGCTGTTGACCGGTCAGGAGCTCAACATCGCACGCCTGGTGGCGACCGGCGCGACCTCCCGGGAGGTCGCCGATCGGCTGTTCCTGAGCCCGCGCACCATCGACGCCCATCTGCGCAGTGTGTTCCGCAAGCTCGACGTCACCTCGCGCCGCCAACTCGCCGACGCGCTCGGCCGGGACGCCTAAGCCCGGTCGGCTCACTTAGGCAGTCGCCTAGGTGACTTTCGCCGATGAGGGCGCGGGGTGGGCCGGACCAGACTCGGGGGCATGAAGAACACGCCCTCGGGCATCGACCGGGCCGCCCCGGTCGTCGCCCGCCGTGAGCTGCCGATCCGGGCCCCGGCCACCGTCGTCTGGAAGCTGCTGACGTACGTGCCCGGCTGGCCGGCCTGGCAGCCGGACATCGCGGTGGCCCGCGCCCTGACTCCGCTGACGCCGGGCGCGGTGTTCCACTGGCGCACCGGCGGCGTGGACGTGACCTCCACCGTGTACACCGTGGACGCGCCCCGGTCGATTCTTTGGGGTGGCCTCTCGCAGGGCATCACCGCCGTCCACCAGTGGACGTTCACGCCTTCCTCCAGGGCGACCCTCGTCGTCACGGAGGAGTCCTGGGACGGTACGCCCGTGCGGGCCGACGCCGCCGCCGTCACCCGGGCCCTGGACCGGTCCCTTGCGCAGTGGCTGCTGCACCTGAAGTCCGCCGCCGAGCGCGCCGCGCGCTGACGCCGCGGCGCCGTTCCCCTCCCACCGGCCTGTTTCCCACGGCCCAGTTCACGGAGTTCCCATGCCCAGTCCGCTCCGCGGCACCGTCCTTGCGGTGCTGGCCGCCGCCCAGTTCACCGTCATGCTTGCCACCTCGATCGTGAACGTCGCCCTGCCGCAGATCAGGGATGGCGTCGGCCTCTCCGACTCCGCCACCACGTGGGTGGTCAACGCCTACGGCCTGGCGTTCGGGGCACTGCTGCTGGCCGGCGGGCGGGCCGCCGACCTGCTGGGACGGCGTCGCGTCCTGCTGGCCGGGTTGGGGACCTTCGGGGCCGCCTCCGCCATCGCCGCGCTGGCCACCTCGCCCGGTGTCCTGATCGCCGCGCGGGCCGTCCAGGGGGCCGGGGCGGCGGCCGTCGCTCCGGCGGCCCTCGCCCTCGCGGTGAGCCTGTCTGCGCCGGGCCCGGCCCGCGGCCGGGCGCTGGCGGTCTGGGGTGCGGTGTCCGGTGCGGGCGGTGCGGCGGGGGTGGTGCTCGGTGGGCTGCTGACCCAGGCGTGGGGCTGGCCATGGATCTTCCGCACGGTGGCGATCAGCAGCTTCGCGGTGCTGGCGGCGACGGCCGCATGCATCCCCGCAGCGAGCCGGGCGGAACGCGCCCGGTTCGACTGGGCCGGGATCGCCACGAGCGCCCTGTCCCTGACCGCCCTGGTGTGGGGTCTGACCACGGCCCGCCGCTCGGGCTGGACAGACCCCTGGGTGCTGACCGCGTTCGGCGCCGCCGCCGTGCTCGCGGTGGTGTTCTGGCGGGTCGAGCGCACCAGCACCTCCCCTCTGGTGCCGCCGCGGCTTTTGGCCGCCCGCGACGTGACGGTCGGGAACCTGCTGACGGGCCTGTTCGGCTCCGTGTGGATCGCGTTGTTCTTCTTCCTACCGCTCTACCAGCAACAGGTCCTCGGCGAGGATCCGCTGACCACCGGGCTCGGGCAACTCCCCCTCGCCTTCGCGAACATGCTCGGCGCCGCGCTCGCCCCCGCCCTCGTCCGCCGCACCGGCGGCCGCACCGCGCTGGTCTCGGCGCTGCTGACCGAGGCGGCCGGGATGCTGTGGCTGTCCCGGATCGGCACAGACGGCACCTTCCTCACCGATGTGCTCGGCCCGAGCGTCCTGGTCGGACTCGGCCTGAGCGTCGCCTTCGTCCAGCTCACCAGGCTGTCCGTGGCAGGCGTCGACGGATCGGACGCGGGCTTGGCGGGCGGCCTGGTCAACACCACCCGGCAGGTCGGAGGCGCCGTCGGGCTCGCCGTCCTGGCGACCGTCGCCGGATCCGTCACCTCCCGCGCCAGCAGCCACCAGTCGCCCCTGGAGGCGCTGACCGCCGGCTACCGCACCGCCTTCGCCCTGGGCGCCGCCGTCCTGGCCGGCACCGCCCTTCTCGCCGCCCTGTGGGTGCGCCGCACACCCACCGCTGACCGGCCGCGCCGCACGCCCACCGAGGAGTCCGCCGTCCCCGCCCGCCGCTGACTGCCTGGCACCCCTTCACTTCACGTCCCCTGCCCGCATCAACCCTTAGCACTGACCGCCGAGAGGAAAACACCCGTGCTCACCATCGACGAGAGCGCACCCGTCATCGTCCGCCTGTCCACCGAGATCAACGCCCCGCTGGAGCGCGTCTGGTCCCTGCACACCGACATCGACGACTGGCCGGTCTGGAACCCCGACATCGACCAGGCCCGCATGGAGGGCCCGCTCACCGAGGGCGCCTCGTTCACCTGGCGCACCCACGGGATGGAGATCACCTCCACCGTCCACGAGCTGGTGCCCGGCGCCCGGATCGTCTGGGGCGGCCCGGCCCACGGCATCCAAGGCGTCCACGTGTGGACCTTCGAACAGAGCGGTGACCGTGTCGTCGTCCGCACCGAGGAGTCGTGGAGCGGCGCGCCGGTCGACGCCGCCACCGACCAGCTCGCCGCAGCCCTGCGCACCTCCCTGGAGGACTGGCTCACCTGCCTCAAGAACCGCGCCGAGAAGCTTTCCTGACCCCGCCGCCTTCCCCCTGTTCCGCACTGGAGACACGAGGACCCTGAGCATGACCGCCAAGCCCTACCTGACCGGCCACTACACCCCCGTTGCCGACGAACTGACCGCCACCGACCTGACCGTCGAAGGCACCCTCCCGCCGGAGCTGACCGGCCGGCTGGTCCGCAACAGCCACAACCCGAAGCCGGGCGTCACCCCCACCCACTGGTTCAAGGGCAGCGGCATGGTGCACGGCATCCGGCTGCGCGAGGGCCGCGCCGAGTGGTACCGCAACCGCTGGGTACGCACCCCCGCGCTGGACGGCGCCCCCTACATGACCGAGAACGGCCCCGACCTGACTGCCTCCACCGCCGGCACCCACGTGATCGAGCATGCCGGCCGGCTGCTCGCCCTGTGCGAGGCGAACCTCCCCTTCGAACTCACGCCCGAGCTGGACACCGTCGGCGCCTACGACTTCGACGGCAAGCTGCGCAGCGCGATGACCGCGCACCCCAAGAGCGACCCGGTCACCGGCGAGCTGCACTTCTTCGGCTCCTCGCCCTTCCCGCCCTACCTGGTGTACTACGTCGCCGATGCCAAGGGGCAGATCACGCACAGCGCAGAGGTCCCCGGTGCCAGCGCCGCGCTCAAGCACGACTTCGCGATCACCCGCCACCACGTGGTCTTCGTGGAGGGCACCGTCACCTTCGACCCCACCGAGCACTCCGGCATCCCCTACTCCTGGCAGGACGAGCAGCCGTCCCGGATCGGCGTCATGCCGCGCGGAGCGCAGGGCGCCGCCGCGATCCGCTGGTTCCCGATCGAACCCGGCAACATGCTCCACGTCGCCAACGCCTACGACGACGGCCAAGGCCGCATCGTGCTGGAGGGCCCCACCGTCGACCGCGAGGGCTTCCAGCTCTCCTGGAACTGGTGGGTCGGCGCGCCCGGCCGCGGCAGCGAGCCCAACGCCCGCTCCTACAACCGCCGCTGGGTCCTCGACCTGGCGACCGGCCGGGTCGACGAGCGGGTGGTCGACGACCTCGCCATCGAGTTCCCCACCCTCAACGAGGACTTCCTCGGCATCGAGAACCGCTACCAGTACGCGATCTCCTTCCCCGACCAGAACGGCTTCGGCGGCTACGGCGTCGTCAAGTACGACCGTGCCACGGGTGAGCGGCGCATCCACCAGGCCGGCGACGCCCGGCTGCCCAGCGAAGCGGTGTTCGTCCCCGCCACCGGCGGTACCCGGGAGGACGACGGCTACCTGCTCACCGTCGTCTCCGATCTCAAGCAGGACGCCTCCCAGCTGCTCGTTCTGGACGCGGCCGACCTCGACAAGGTCGCCACCGTCCACCTCCCCCGCCGCGTCACCGCCGGAATCCACGGCTCCTGGATTCCCGACAGCACCCTCTGACTCCACCCGAGCCGGATCCCGGGGACGCCCGCCGCCCCCGGGATCCGCCATACCACTTCAAAGAAAGAGCACAGCCATGCGCGCACCCACCGCAGCCACCACCACCGCCCTCACCCTCGCACTACTCCTCACTGCCTCCACTGCCGCGTCCGCCCTCACCACCGACCAGACGCCCACCGCAGCGGCCGCCCACCGCACCGACGTGCAGATCGACGAACACGCCCCGGTCATCACCCGCGCCGACATCCTCATCCACGCCCCGCTGCACACCGTCTGGAAGATCCAAACCGACGTCGAGAAGTGGCCCGCCTGGCAGCCCAACGTCGAAACCGTCGTCAAGAACACCCCCGGCCAGTTGCGCCCCGGCTCAAGGTTCCGCTGGAGCACCGAAGGACTCGACATCACCTCCACCGTCCAGCAGGTCGACCACGGCAGGCGCCTCGCCTGGGGCGGCCCGGCCCAGGGCATCACCGCCGTCCACGTCTGGACCTTCACCCCCACCCGCGACGGCATCCTCGTCCACACCGAGGAGTCCTGGACCGGAGAACCCGTCACCGCGAACCAAGCCGCCCTGCAGGCGGCCCTGGACAACTCCCTGCACGACTGGGTCACCAACCTCAAGCACGAAGCAGAAAACCGGTAATTGATCACAAGGCCGGGACCGGGCAGCCCCGTGCTGCTGAGCAGACGTCCTGGCCCCGGCCCGTGGGACTGGTGTTCCCACGCGGTCGAGAGTCTGCTGGACGATGTGCAGGCCGGGGCGCCCGGCCGCCCCGCCGACGCTGACGCCAGCGGGGCGGCCGGGCAGCGGGTCGGTGACGGTGTTCCGCAGGATGGTGCCGTCGATGCCTTGTTCCACCTCGCTGTGCGCATACCGGATGGGCGGCCGAAGCCGTCCAGGCGTGGTGAGGCGCAGACGGCCGGGCCCGGGAACGAGGGGGTGCGTTCCACGCGGGCCCGGCCGGCGGGAGGCCAGCAGCGCCGACAGGAGGCGCGGCTGCTCGGCGGCCCGGCGGGCGCTGTGGTGGGGCCGCCGTGCCGGGAAGCCAGACCCGCCGATCAGCCGAAGGCCAGGGCTATGACCTGCGAGTTTTTCGGCCGCGAGCATGCCATCCGGCAGCGCTCCAACAGCGGGCGAACAGGGCCGTCGGCGGAAAGCGGCGAGTGGATGAGGGGCGCCGGTCCGCTGCCCGCTCGGGGGTTCGGACGCGGACCGGCCTGTACCAGTCTGTGCGTGCCCCCGCCGCGCTGCCGCCAGGGTTGCTCCCGGCGGGTCCAGGGTGTCTCCCGACCAGCAGCGGACCGATACTCGGATCCCCAGAGGGCGTGTTCATCATCGATGACACCGGCTTCGTGAAGAAAGGCACGTCTCCGCCGGAGTCCAGCGCCAGTACTCCGGCACCGCCGGCCGCACCGAGAACTGCCAGATCGGCGTCTTCGCCGCCTACGCCACCAGCCGCGGCCACGCCCTGGTCGACCGAGTGCTCTACCTGCCCAAGTCCTGGACCGATGACCGCGAACGCTGCAGGGCCGCACGCATCGCCGACGAACGTGCCTTCGCGACGAAGGGCGAGCTGGCCCGCACCATGATCACGCGCGCGCTGGCCTCGCCCCTGCCCATCGCCTGGGTCACAGCCGACTCCGCCTACGGCCAGGACTCCCACTTTCGCCGCTTCCTCGAAGACGCCCAACTCTCCTACGCGGTAGCGGTGCCGAAGTCCCAGCAGGTCCACGGCCCGCGCATCGACCACCTCATCGGCCAGGCCCCGCCCGAGGCCTGGCAACGTCTGTCCGCCGGGGTCGGCGCCAAGGGCGAACGCCTCTACGACTGGGCCGCCGCCCGCCTGCCCGCCGTCTGGGAGTTCGACGGCGACGAACCCACCCGCCAGCACTGGATGCTGGCCCGCCGCAGCATCGCCAAGCCGGACGAGATCGCCTACTACCTGGCCTGCGCGCCGTTGGAGGCCACCGTCGCGGACCTGGTCCGCGTAGCGGGCTGCCGCTGGAAGATCGAGGAGGCCTTCCAGAGCGCCAAGAACGCATGCGGCCTGGACCAGTACGAAGTGCGCCGCTACGTGGGCTGGTACCGACACTCTCCATGCTCGGCCCACACGTTCCTGGCCGCCATCGCCGCCCAGGAACGCGAAAAGGGGGGCAGCAATCCCGACACGCCCGACCTCGTGGACCTCACACCGGCCGAGATTCGCCGTCTGCTGGCAACTGGCCCCCGCCACCGTACTCCGGACCGCAGCCACGCAGTGACATGGTCCCGGTGGCGTCGACGTCACCAAGCACACGCCCGGCGCTGTCACTACGTGCGGCGCGGCCACCCGTGGGCGGGACATCCACGTCAAAGCCGCCCCACCCACCCGGAAGTCTCGCTACACTCACCGTCCCCAGGCCGCTGACCAGGGCACATGGAGAACTCTCACTGGAGTACTAGCCGGCGGCCGGCGGCGAGGCTTTCATTCACACGGCCCACTCCGAGTGCGGCAGGTACTGGCACTGATGACGATGACACCGGGTGGCAGCGTGCGATGCGTCCTCAGGGCCGGTAAGCGGTTCACGCGCTCGGTGGTTCTTGGTTGAAGAGCGTTTGCGAACGGTCCCCCGGCCCCGAGCCGCCGCAGTCGCCAGTTCTACGGACAGCGCTGGCGTCCCAGCCCCGGCTGTGGGCGGCCCGGCGTGCCCGCGGTACCGCCCGCTTCCGTCCGAGAGGCCCGAAGGCCCGTGTGTCGACGAGTGCGACGGGGTGAAGGAGGAGATCGTGGCAGCTCTGGCCCGGATGCCGTTGGAGGGCGGGGGCTGTGTCCTGATCGAGGCCCCGGCGGGGCTGGGGGGGCCGGTGAAGGCCGGTCGTGTCGGCGATGCCATCCATGAGCTGCCGGAGAGTCTGCAGGAGGCTCTGCAGCCGGTCACCGAGGCGGCGCGGGCCACCCTCGACCAGCTGCGCAAGGCCTGCCCCGACGAGATCACGGTCGCGTTCGGCGTCGACCTCGCGGTCGAGGCCGGGGCCGTGATCACCAAGGCCGGTGCCACCGGTCATCTGATGGTGACCATGACGTGGAACAGGAACACGGCCGGCCACCCGGGCGCGGGCGAGAGTCCGGGGTGACCGGTGGACATCGCTGGCAAGGGGCCGGACGGCGACCGTGCGCCAGGGCTGCTTTCCGCCGTGGCCCAGGTCCTCGGAGCGGGCGGTGAGGTGGCCGGAGCGGGTTTCCTGGTGGCCGAGGGCCTCCTGGTCACCTGCGCGCACGTGGTGGTCGCCGCCGGGAGCGGGCCCGGGGAGCGGGTGCGGCTGGTATTCCCACACGCGGACGATGCGCCGCGGGTGGAGGGCAGGGTCCTGGACGAAGCCTGGCGTGCCCCGGAAGGCGACGACATCGCCGTCGTGCGCCTGAACAGGACCACCGCGGGTACGGAGCCGTTGCCGTTGGGCGCGGCGGCGGGCTGCCGGGGCCACCGGGTGCGGTCGTTCGGGTTCCCCGCGCAGGCCCCGCCGGGCGGGCACTTCGGCTTCGGGGTGGCCGGTGATCTGCTGCCGCCCGGCGCGGGCAGGGGCGCGCTGCTGCAGTTGACCGATGCCAACGACCTGACCACCGGGTTCAGTGGCGGCCCGGTCCTGGACGAGGTGACCGGCCTGGTCGTCGGCATGGTCACCGAGATCACCGCCCCCGACGCCTTTGAGCGGGGGCAGGGCATCGCCTATGCCACGCCGACGCGAACACTGCGGGAAATCCAGCCCGACCTGGCCGAGCGGGACGTGTGCCCCTACCGGGGCCTGGAGCCCTTCACCGCGGAGCAGGCTCGGTGGTTCGAGGGCCGCAGGGACGCGGTACGGCAGGTGCTGGCGAACCTGACCCGGCACAGGCGGCTGACGCTGCTGCTCGGGCCCTCCGGATCGGGCAAGTCGTCCCTGATCCAGGCCGGCGTCCTACCCGCCCTCGCCGCGGCTGAACTACCCGGCAGCGAACGGTGGTTACCCGTGCTCGCCAGACCGAGGCAGGATCTGGTGGCCGAACTCGAACACGCCGGGCTCCCCGGGGCCGCCACCGACGGGATCGCCGCCGCCGTCACCCGCAGACTCGCGGCCGACCCCGGCTACCAGCGCATCATCCTGATCATCGACCAGTTCGAGGAGTTCCTCGCCCAGCCCGCCGACGGCCGACGGCCGGACCGCCGCCTGGCCGTCGCGGACCAGCTCACCGCGGCGGTCGACTCGATCGCCCGGCTCCAGGTGATCCTGGTCATGCGCGACGACTTCTACCACCAACTCGCCGCCCTGGCACCGAAGTTGCTGCACGCCGCGATGCCTGGGCTCCTCAACGTGCCGGGCAGCCTGAGCCAAGACGACCTGTGCGACATCATCACCCTGCCCGCCCAGGACGTGGGCGCCCGCTTCCAGCCCGGACTGCCCGAGCAGATCGTCACCGACGTCCTGGCCACCACCCCCGACGGGACCGCCAGCCGCCAGGCTCCCGTCACCGTCCTGCCCCTGCTGGAGCTGGCCCTCAGCCAGCTCTGGCAAGGCCGCCAGGACGGCTACCTCACCCACGACGCCTACCGGCGCATCGGCGCGGTCACCGGAAGCCTGACCACCTGGTGCGACACCGCTCTCGACCAGCTGGCCCCCGGCCACCGGTCCATCGCACGGCGGATCCTGACCTCCCTGGTTCGCCCGGCCGACCCGGGCCACCAGATTCCGGCCATCCGGGCACAGGTCCCCCTGCGGGAGCTGCGCGACCTGGCAGCCGACCCCGACGCCGTTCCCGGCAGCGAGCGAGCTTTCGACGCCGTCCTCGCCGCCCTCACCGGCCACCGGATCATCACCACCTACACGCCCACGGCCGTAGGATCCGACGCCCCGGCCGGGCAGCCGGTGGCCGAGCTCATCCATGACGCGCTCATCCGCGACTGGGGCACGCTACGCGAGTGGGTCAACCAGGACCACCGCTTCCAGGAGTGGCTCGAACACACCCGGGAACGGCGAGCCCGCTGGGCCGAGCAGAAGGACCCCGGTGACCTGCTCGGCGGGACAGCGCTCGCGGAAGGCCTCGAATGGTCCCGGCACCGCCGCCTACCGAGCGGGATCGCCACCTTCCTCGCCGCCAGCAGGCAGCGCCAGCAGGCCGTCATCCGGCGCAGCAGACGTCTCAACGCGATCCTGGCCGGGGTCGTCGTCCTCGCACTCGCCGCTGCGGGATACGCCGTCTGGCAGCAGCGGACGGCCGTCGCCGAACGGCAGACGGCCCTCTCCCGGCAGCTCGCCCTCCAGGCCGGCACCCTCATCAGCACCAACCCCGACCTCGCCTCGCTGCTGGCCGTCCAGGCGTACCGCACCGGCCACACTGCCGAAGCCGTCGAGAGCCTGGACAATGCCGCGTCCCTCCCACTGCGGCGACGCCTGTCCGGTCACACCGACTCGGTCTACTCGGTGGCGTTCAGCCCCGACGGCCACACCCTCGCAACCGCCGGCGCCGACGGAACCGTTCGCCTGTGGGACGCGGCCACCGGAGCGAACCGCACCACCCTCACCGGCCACAGCGGAGAGGTGCGCTCGGTGGCGTTCAGCCCCGACAGCCACACCCTCGCAACCGCCGGCACGGACAGGACCGTTCGCCTGTGGGACGCGGCCACCGGCACTGTCCGAGCCACCCTCACCGGCCACGCCAACGAGGTCTACGCGGTGGCGTTCAGTCCCGACGGCCGCACCCTCGCAACCGGCAGCCGCGACTACACGGCACGGCTGTGGGACGTGGCCACCGGCACGACCCGCTTGACCCTGACCGGCCACAGTGACGCGGTGGTCTCGGCGGCGTTCAGTCCTGACGGCCGCACCCTCGCAAGCGGCAGTGCCGACAACACCGTACTGCTGTGGGACGTAACCACCGGCGCCACCCGCACGCCTCTGACCGGCCACACCGGCGAGGTGTACTCGGTGGCGTTCAGCCCCGACGGGAAGACCCTCGCGTCCGGCAGCGGCGACAAGACCGCGCGGCTGTGGGATGCGGGGTCCCGCTCGATGCTGACGGGCCACACCGGACCGGTGTGGTCGGTGGGGTTCAGCCCCGACGGGAAGACCCTCGCCACCGGCAGTACCGACCGGACCGCGAAACTGTGGGACGTGGCCACCGGCGCAGCCCGCTCAACCCTGACCGGCCACACCGGCGAGGTGTGGTCGGTGGCGTTCAGCCCCGACGGGAAAGCCCTCGCCACCGCCAGCGGCGACAACACCGCACGGTTGTGGGACGTGGCCACCGGCGCGGCCCGTGCCACCCTGATCGGTCACGCCGACATGGTGATGTCGGTGGCGTTCAGCCCGGACGGGAAGACCCTCGCCACCGCCAGCCGCGACCACACCGCGAAACTGTGGGACGTGGCCACCGGCGCGGCCCATGCCACCCTGACCGGCCACACCAACACGGTGTTCTCGGCGGCGTTCGGTCCTGACGGTCGCACCCTGGCAACCGGCAGCGCGGACCGAACCGTTCGGCTGTGGGACGCGGCCACCGGCAGGAGCCTCAGCACGCTGACCGGCCACACCGGCGAGGTGTGGTCGGTGGCGTTCAGCCCCGACGGGAAGACCCTCGCCACCGCCAGCGGCGACAACACCGCACGGTTGTGGGACGTGGCCACTGGCAGGAGCCTCACCACCCTGACCGGCCACACCAACACGGTGTTCTCGGCGGCGTTCAGCCCCGACGGGAAGACCCTCGTCACCGCCAGCCGCGACCACACCGTGAAACTGTGGGACGTGGCCACCGGCGCAACCCGTGCCACCCTGACCGGCCACACCGACATGGTGTTGTCGGCGGCGTTCAGCCCCGATGGAAGAACCATCGCCACCGGTAGTTACGACGACACCGCACGGCTGCGGACCATCGTCCTCCCCCGACCCGCCGCAGCGGTCGAGCGGATCTGCCGGGCCGTCAGCCGAGGTCTGACCCAGGAGGAGCGGGCGGCGTACCTGCCGGACCAGTCAGCCGGTCCGGCATGTCCGCCCGGCTGAACCCGGGAGTTCGGCGGCGCGCCACTCCCCGGCCGTAGCCATAGGACCTCAGCGGCGTCGGGCCGGAGCGACGGATCAGGGCAGGTGGGCCCGCGACGTCTGCTGCACGGTCGCGTCGGCGTCGTCATGGGCGACGAGGAGGAGCACGGCGGCTCGCCGGGCACCGACGGAGCGCAGCTTGTGCGGTGTGCTGGCTTTGAAGTAGGCGCAGTCCCCCGGGTGAAGGGGGATCGAGCGCGAGGGCAGGATGAGCTCGGCCTGCCCTTCGTGCACGAAGACGAATTCCTCCCCGGGGTGGTCGCGGAAGGGGACGTGGTCGGCGTCGTGCGGCGGGTGCAGCATGAACGGGGCCATGCTCTTGGTGCCGGCGGCGAGCGCCATTCCCTCGTAGCGGGTGCCGGGTTCGTCGGCGGCCGTGAGCGCCTGCCGTTCCCCCGCCCGGGTGACGATGACGTCGACGAGTTCTTCGCTGTCGGCGAAGAGGTGGTCCAGGGGAACGCCCAGGGCTTTGGCGAGAGAGGCGCACACGGCGATCGACGGGAGGCTGTGCCCGCGCTCCACCTTGGAGAGGTAGCTCTTGGTGACCCCGGAGAGGTCGGCCAATGCTTCGAGCGTCATCAACCGTTCCTTGCGCAGCTGCCGTACCCGGTTGATCACTGTCTCTTCCCTTCGCGCATCCCGCGGCCTTCGGGCCGGCCGAGAGCCCCAGTATCCCTGGGTATCCCGGTCGGCCCGGTGGGCGCCCCCGGTGATCAGGACGTGGTCCCCGGCGGGGTGCCGGGCGGCGATGCGGACGCTGAGCCGTACGGGCACGGCAGCGAGGATCGGCGGGCCGTCGTGATCCAGTACAGGGCCCATCCCCGCGAAGCGGTCGTCGCCACCGTTCCGGGAGACGGACCGGGGCCGCGGAAGCGGTCGGCCCGCTGCACGGCGTGGGCGGCGGAGCTGCGCCGGCCGGGCGTGTCCTCAGGCGGCCGGTTCCGCCGTGCCTGCGCCCTGACCGTCCACGACGGGACGCCCCGCCAGACGCTCGAGCAGCTTTCGCAGGTGCTCCGTCTCCTGGTCCGGCAACGGCAGCAGCGGCGTGCGCGGGTGACCGCTGCCGCGCCCCTGCAGCCGGAGCCCGGCCTTGATGGCACGGGGCAGGCCGTGGTCGACGATGAACCTCAGGAACGGGAGCAGGTCCGCCAGGACGGCGTCGGCGCGGACGTCGTCGCCGCGCGTGGCTGCGGCATACAGCTCCAGGACCCGCTGCGGGACCAGGCACGGTGCCGCGGTGCACCAGCCCACGGCCCCGGAGCGGAAGGCCTCCAGGGCGACCGGGTTGTTGCCGTTGTAGACCGACAGTGCCCCGTCGGACAGTTCACGGAGGGCGCGGAAGCGGGCGACGTCGCCGGAGCTTTCCTTGACCATGGTGAGGGTGGGGATCTTGCGGGCGAGGGCGGCCACCGTTTCCGGGAGCAGGTCGACCCCGCTGGTGCCCGGGTTGTTGTAGAGCATCACCGGAAGGTCCGTCGCGGCCGCCACGGCCGCGTAGTGCCGTTCCAGTTCGGCCGGTGTCAGCTTCCAGTACACCTGGGGCAGCACCATGATCGCGGTGGCGCCGTGCCGGGCGGCCACGCGAGCCCTGCGCACCGTGCCCTCGGTGCTCCAGTGGGAGACGCCGACCAGGGTGGGGACGCGCTTCGCGACGGCCTGCAGCGTGGTCGCGCAGACGGCGTCCCATTCCTCCTCGCGAAGGTATGCGCTCTCACCGGTGCTGCCCAGCGGGGCGACGGCGTGGCTTCCCGCGGTGACGAGGTCGTCGGTGAGCCGGCTCAGCGCGGCGAGGTCGACTTCGCCGGTGACCGTGTCGAAGGGGGTGACGGGGTAGGAGATGATTCCCTGCAGCGGCGGATTGGTCATCAGATCCTCACCTGGCCGGAGACGCAGTCGGGGTGGTTGCGCAGTGCCCGGCGCGCGTAGTAGGCGAAGTTCGCCTTGTTGCGCCGGTCGGTGGAGGTCCAGTCGTGGGCCTCGCGGGCGAGTTCGGGGTCGAGCGGCTGGACGGTGCCCGCCGCCATGGCGAGGAGCTGCAGGCGCGCGGCCCGCTCGATGAGCATCGCGAGGTTGCAGGCTTCCTCCACCGTCGCGCCGGTCACGAGCTGACCGTGGTGGGCGAGGAGGATGGCGCGCTTGCCGCCGAGGGCGCCGGCGATGATCTCACCCTCCTCGTTGCCCACGGGGACGCCCGGCCATTCCTTCAGGAAGGCGCAGTCGTCGTACAGGGGCGTGGTGTCCATCTGGGAGACCACCAGGGGGACTTCCAGCATCGCGAGAGCCGCGGTGTGCAGCGAGTGGGTGTGGACGATGCAGTTGACGTCCTCCCGGACCTGGTAGATCCAGGTGTGGAACCGGTTCGCGGGGTTGGGCATGCCCTCGCCCTCGAGCACCTGGAGGTCCTCGTCCACGAGCAGCAGGTTGTCCTCGGTGATCTCGTCGAAGCCGAGGCCCAGCCGCTGGGTGTAGTAGGTACCCGGCCGCGGGCCGCGGGCACTGATCTGCCCGGCGAGTCCCGAGTCGTGTCCGCCGTCGAAGGCGATGCGGCACGTCAGGGCCAGCTTCTGCCGCGTGGTCAGCTCCGAGTCGCCGAAGAAGCTGTCCATCTGCTGTTTCGCACGGCTGACCAGCACGTCCTTCGAGTCTCGCAGGGTCTTTGCCATCTTCGCTCTCCTCCTGGGGGTGCGCGGGGTCGCCCTCCGGCGGCGCCGCGCGTCCGGGTGCCGCTGGAGCAGCACCTCAAGAAACTTTGTTCACCATAGGACACCTTGTGTCATTCAGCAAGAGTGGCCCGTTGGAGCGGTCGAGGTGGTCCTGCCGGAGGGGGCGCACCGGTAGGCGCTTCACGCCGTGTGCTCGCCCGGAACAGCCCGCAGCCGGTCGAGGAGGTCGTCCGCCAGGGCGGCATCGGCGAAATCGTTCGCGGTCCAGTGACGACGGACATGACATCGCCTCACATGTCAGCCCGCTGAGCACCGGGGCCTCAAAGTCGGTTCCGGTGCGGATGTAACGCTCCTGTCGTGCGTCGCCAAGAGGAGATGTGGGGGACGGACAGACAAGGGAGTCGATGTGAGGAAACCGCCGGACAGCGGTCTGGTCGCGCGGATCGGTGAGGATCCAGAGGCGTTCGAGGCCTTCTATCGGGAGCACGTGCAAGCAGTGCTGCGGTACGCGACCCGGCGGACCCGGGACCCGCACGCTGCGGCCGACCTGGTCACCGAGGTCTTCCTCGCGGCGATCTCCGCCGCCGGCGGGTACCGGCCGCAGCTGGGCACGCCGATCGCCTGGCTGCACGGCATCGCCCGCAACGTGGCCGCGTCCCAGGAACGGCGCGCGGCGCGGATCTGGGCGGCAGAGGGCCGAATAGCCGGCCACCGGCTGCTGGACGGCGATGACATCGCACGGCTGGAGGAGCGCATCGACGCCGAGCGCGCCTCGCGACAGCTGCTGGAACGCATCGCTCTGCTGCCGCGCGGACTGCGGGAGGTGCTGGAACTGGTTGCGGTTGACGGTCTGAGCGTCTCCGAGGCCGCCAAGGCACTCGGTATCAGCACCGTGGCTGCCCGGGTCCGGCTGCACCGGGCTCGCAAGGCCCTCCAGCAGCCCGGCGCCAATCCCGAACCCTCTCCGTCCCCCTCGTCCCTTGTGGAGGCCTGAATGAACGCCGAACGCTTCGAGGAGCGGTTGATGCACGAGCTCAAGAACCATGTCCAGCAGCGGGCGGAAAGCCCGCACCCGGACCAGTCGGCCACGGCCCGACCCCGCCGTGGCGTCCGCGTGCGCTGGGTCCCGGTCGGTTTGGCCTCGGGTCTGGCCGCCGCCGTGGCAGGCGTCGCCCTGACTGTGCTGCCGAACCAGCCCGCGGCCGCCTACACCCTGCAGAACGACGGGAGCGACCTCGTCAAACTCACCATCGTCAACCCGGCCGGGAAGATCGACCTGGGCAGGCTGCAGAAGGACCTGGACCGCATCGGCGTTCACAGCCGCGTGCTGGCCGGTGACCCCGACTGCGCCACCCCGTGGGGCGGTCCCGACCCGACCGCGTCCCCCAGCCCGTCCTCGTCCCCGTCCACCTCCCCCAACCCGGAGCCGCCCCGCGGCGAAACGCCGCGCTCGGCCCCGCCCGGTTCGGCGCGCCCCTCCCCCAGCGACGCCAGCCTGCCGGCCGACGGCTGGGACATCGGTGGGGAGGACGGCAAGACCGTTCTCTACATCCGCCCCAGCAAGATCCCCGCCGGCAAGCTGCTCATGGTGGGCTTCCCCCTCGCCAAGACCGCCCCCTCCCACGCCTACGGCGTGATCACGGCAGGTCTGCTGGACGGATCGGGCCCGGACTGCCTGCCGGCCCCGCCGCCCGGCACGGTTCACTTCCAGTAGAGCCATGACTGTGCCCACGGTCGTCTCGCGGCCGTACTGACCACCGTGTCGGCCGCCCGGCCGGGGCGTCATCCTCCGCCGCGGCCGGTATCGGCGGAGGATGACGCGTGTCGGCGACCGGCTCGCGGGTCCGCGGCCGCGGCGGATACGGCCGTGGCCGGCCCCAGCGGCGGCCGACAAGCCTCGCCGGTGCGGCGGACGGCGCGGTGGAGGCGTTGGAGGGCGACGAAGCGGTTCATCCGGTCGGCCTGGGGGAGGCGGTACTTGAGGCGCAGTTGGGGGCCGAGGCTGGCCTGGGCCTCGGGGCCGATGGCCTGGAGGAGGCGGCTGACGTGCTTTCGGCACACAACTCCCGGACCGCGCGCGCATCCCGGGCAGGGCGTTCCAAAGCCTCGGTGACCATGTGAGTCCGCCGGCCAGAGGCGGTGCGTGGCAGGGCCTACGAGGGTGACGACGTGACCGAGTGTCCGTCGTAGAGCTTCATCGCCTGCAGGCCATGAGCCAGCGCCCCGCCGGCACGCACCGCTCCGGCAACGAAGATGACCTCCGCGAGTTCCTCGGCGGTGACGCCGTGCCGGCGGGCCTGGGCGGTGTGCACGTCGAGGCAGTACGAGCACTGGGTGGTCAGTGCCACGGCGATCGCCACCAGTTCACGGTACTTGCGTGGCACGGAGCCGTTTCCGCGGTCGACGACCTCCTGGAAGGACTGCCAGGCGGCGAACTCCTCGGGAGCGAGGCGGCCGACCTGCCGGGCGCGTTGCAGGTCGGACGGCTCGGCGTAGCCGTGGCTGTGCTGGTGCATGCGAGTGCCTCCGTTGGTGAGCAGGAGTCGGGCGAGAACCATTCGCTCGCGCCGGGACCAGCTCACCAGCGCACCCGCAGGGCCGTCCAAGACTGTTTCGGTAGTCCTCGGACCGTCTCGATATGGTGCACGGCATGGATCTTCGCCGCCTGCGGTATTTCGTCGCCGTGGCCGAGGAGTTGCACTTCGGTCGCGCGGCTGCGCGGCTGCACATGTCGCAGCCCCCGCTCAGCCAGCGCATACGTGAGCTCGAGAACGAGCTCGGCTGTCAGTTGTTCCAACGCTCCGCGCAGGGCG
>NZ_JBHWDU010000115.1:0-19664 GCF_042734825.1 Kitasatospora sp. NPDC059648
GGGAGCAGGTGGCCACTACAGGTGGCCAGCCCAGGTGGTCGGCGCAACTGTCCAGCCCCAGCCGGGCCCGGCTGACGCCGACACCCTGGACCAATGGCACCTCCGCTCAACGCTTCACCGGACCTCCCGCCGCACGCATCGACTTGGTGATCGCCTTCCACTTGTTCAGCCGGGCCTTGGCCACCCGGGCGTCCGAGCGGGAGGCGATCCACTCGTTCTCGCGCTGGAGCTTGAGGTAGCTGTCCATCCGGCGCTGCGGCAGGCTGCCGTCCGCCAGCGCCGCCCGCACCGCGCAGCCGGGCTCGGTGTGGTGGTTGCAGTCGTGGAAGCGACACTCCTCGGCGAGCTCGGCTATGTCGGCGAACGCCAGGTCCACGCCCTCGCCACCGTAAAGACCGACCTCGCGCAGCCCGGGGGTGTCGATCAGCACTCCTCCGCCGGGCAGCGCCATCAGCTCGCGGGTGGTCGTGGTGTGGCGGCCCTTCTGGTCGACCTCGCGGGCCTGCTGGACGGTCATCACCTCGGCGCCGATCAGCGCGTTGGTGAGAGTGGACTTGCCCACGCCGGACTGGCCGATCAGCACGGCGGTTCCGGGGGCGCAGGCCCGGAGCACGTCGATGCCCTCGCCGGTCTCGGCGCTGACCACCAGCACGGTGACGCCGGGGGCGACCGCTTCGACGTCGGCCCGGATGAAGTCGGCGTCGTCCACCAGGTCGGCCTTGGTGAGGACGACCAGGGGTTCGGCCCCGGACTCCCAGGCCAGGGCGAGGAAGCGCTCGATCCGCCCGAGGTCGGGATCGACCGCGAGCGAGGCGGCGATCAGGACGGTGTCGACGTTGGCCGCCAGCACCTGGCCGTCGGAGCGCTTGCCGGCCACCTTGCGGATGATCGCGGTGGAGCGCGGCAGCAGCGCCGTGACGGCGGCCATCGGCTGGGCGTACAGGTCGACGGCGGCCCAGTCGCCCGTGCACGGGCAGTTGATCATGTCGGCGTCGCCCACCCTCCGGGTGTCGAGCCGGACGGTGCGCAGCTCACCCGTCTGCGGGTCGGCGAGGACGGCGTCGCACTGGCCGCGGTCGACCCGGACGATCCGGGCCGGGAGCAGCCCGGCTTCGGCGAGCGGGGCGAAGAGCTCGTCGAGCTCGGGCGTCCAGCCGTAGCCGGCCAGCGGGGAACCCGCGGTGGAGCCGTCGGTGAGGCTCTCACCGGAGAAGGACGGGTCGGCGAAGGAGGAAGAAGAAGAGGAGAACGACGGAACGGAGGCAGCGTTGAACAACGCATTGGCCCTTCGGGAGGAGATGGTCCCGGCGGGCTACGGCTGGCGCGGAGGGCTCAGCCGGCGGCCGGGAAGAGGAGGTGAACGCGAGTGCTGCCCAGGGCAGCTATCGGGGCGACAACGACCACGGGGGTTCACCTCCTGCTCTCTACTCCTCGGGCGGCCCAATGGCCCCCGAACCTGACTCGTCACACGCTAGCGGAGCCCGTGGCGACGGCCAATCTATTTTTGACCTGCGGAAACGCGGGCCCGAAAGGGGGAAACGAGGGCTACCCGCCGTACCGGTGCTTGAGGTTCGGGTCGTCCAGCCACCAGGGCCGCATGCCCGTTTCCTCCACCTCCGGCAGCCCCGCCTCCCGGGCCCGGGCCGCCTGCTCCTCGAAGCGGGCGTCCAGCTCGGCGTCCACCGCCTTGATCTCCTCGCGCCCCTGCACCACCATCCGCCGCACCAGCGCGGCCAGGAACGGCAGCCCGACGAGGTCGCCCAGCACCCAGAAGGCGTTGCCGCCCCAGGTCTGGTCCTGGGCCAGGCTCGGCCCCCAGGGCCGCCCGAGCGCGACGTAGTAGTGCTCGGCGACGAGGTGGCCGCCGTAGATCAGCACGATCCCCAGCCCTGCGTCGAAGATCACCTCGGCGAAGGTGATGAACAGCCCGACCAGGTGCGGGTACTCGTGCCCGACCGGATCGAGCTGCAGCCTCGGCCAGAAGTAGGCGAGGCCCAGCAGCACCAGCGCCAGGTGCAGCACCGCGTTCCCGACCCCGCTGGAGAGCGACCACTCGTACCAGGGCGTGAAGTAGAGGAGCCACGGCGGCGCCATCAGCAGCGCCGTGGAGACCGCCGGGAACATCAGCACCTTGGACGGCCGGCTGCGCAGCACCCGCAGGATCCGCTCCCGCCGGTGCTCCGGCGAGGACTCGACCAGCAGCGAGACGGGCGCGCCGAGCGCGAGCAGCAGCGGGACGACCATGAGCAGCAGCACGACCTGCACGGCCCGGTCGGTGAAGAGGACGCGCTCGTACACGCCGAGGCCGGAGCAGGTGCACCAGATCCACAGCAGCAGCCCGCCGAGGAACGCCGCGGTGCGGGTGGGCTGCCAGCGTTCGCCGTCGCCGCGGTGGACGGTGCGCACCGCGGCGAGGTACCAGCCGCCGAGGAGCACCGACAGGGCGAGCACCAGCGGTTCGGGGGTCCAGGAGGTGGCCAGGTCGGACCACTGCCACGCGGGCGGTCCGCTGTAGGCGAGGGCGTGGGGCGCGCCCCCCTGGCCGAGCGCCCGGACGGCGGCCCCGTGGCCGAGCGCCTGGGCCGCGACATCCACCGCGCCGTTCATCCGTCCGCCCACCTCGTCCGCACCGCCGCCCGGGTCGCCGGGGAGGCGCCGGGAGTCGCCGGGCAGGGGCCTCGGCGCCCGGCCATGATGGCGCTCCCCACCCCGCCCGCCGCACCCGGGGCCCGCCTCTATACCCGGGCCTGAACAAAGCTTTACCGAAGCCCGACAAAGCTTTGCCGAGGCAAAGTTCTGCCCTCGCCCGGCCCGGAGGCGCAACCGGCGCGGGGCCGCGTTCGTCTGGCAGGATGCACCGTCGGCGCGATACCGGCCACGTGGGTGACAACAAGGGGACGACAAGAGGTGCAAAGCACTGCACGCGGCGAGGGCCGACGGCTGGCCGCGCGCCACCGCAACATCGAGCTGGGCCTGTTGGCGCTCGCGGTGGCCGTCTGTCTGGCCGGACACATCGACGCCTCGCTGGCGCTGACCGGCGAGCTGCCGTCCGGACTGCTGGTCCACGGCCTGTCCCTCGGGGCGCTGGTCGCGGTGGCGCACCTGGCGGTGCGCCGGTTCGCGCCCTTCGCGGACCCGCTGATCCTGCCGCTGGGCGTCTTCCTGACCGGCTTCGGGCTGATGCTGCTGGACCGGCTGGACTTCAGCTACAAGGCGGCGCACCCCGGCAAGGGCGACTACCAGAAGCTCCCCGCCGCGCCCTCGCAGATGATGTGGGTGTTCATCTCGGTGACGGCGGCGATCGCGCTGATCGTCTTCGTCAAGCACCACCGCTTCTTCCAGCGGTACGTCTACCTGATGATGGCGGGCGCGCTGGTCCTGCTGACGGCACCGGTGTTCTCGCCGACCGACAGCTTCGGCGCCAAGCGGTGGATCAAGCTCCCCGGGCTGCCGTCCTTCGAGCCGGACGAGTTCGTGAAGGTCGCGATCACGATCTTCTTCGCGGGCTACCTGATGGCCAACCGGGACGCCCTGGCCCTGGCCGGGCGGAAGGTCTGGGGGATGACCCTGCCGCGCGGGCGGCACGCCGGCCCGGTGCTGGCGATCTGGGCGGTCAGCCTGCTGGTGCTGATCTTCGAACGCGACCTCGGCACCTCGCTGATCTTCTTCGGCCTCTTCATCGTCATGCTGTACGTGGCGACCGAGCGCACCAGCTGGGTCGTCCTCGGCCTGCTGATGGCGGTCGGCGGCGCGACGGTGGTCGGCACCCTGGAACCCCACGTGCACGGCCGCGTCGAGGCCTGGCTGCACCCGCTCGACTACTACAAGCCGGTGCACGACCCGGCGATCTCCGAGCAGCCCGCCGAGGCCCTGTTCAGCCTCGGCACCGGACACCTGACAGGGACGGGCCTGGGCTCGGGCCGGCCGTGGCTGATCGGCTTCGCCGGGCGCAGCGACTTCATCTTCACCACCATCGGCGAGGAGCTGGGCCTGGCCGGGGTGACCGCCGTCCTGCTGGTGTACGTGCTGCTGATCCAGCGCGGCCTGCGCACCGCGATCGGCCTGACCGACCCGTTCGGCAAGCTGCTCGCGGCCGGGCTGTCGGCGGCGCTCGCGCTGCAGATCTTCGTGGTGGTCGGCGGCGTGAGCGGGCTGGTCCCGCTGACCGGCAAGGCGCTGCCGTTCCTGGCGGCCGGCGGCTCCTCGCTGCTGGCGAACTGGCTGATGGTCGCGCTGCTGATCAAACTCAGCGACTCCTCGGGACGCACCGCGCTGGACCCGGTCCAGCCGACCCCCGAGCCGCTCCCCGCGCAGGCCGGCCCGGGCGACCGCTCGGCCGCCGCCGACCCGTCCTCCCCGAGCCCGAGCCAGGGCCGGGGCCGGGGCCGGGGCCAGGGCCAGGGCCCGAATCCCGGTCCGAACCAGGCCCCGGGTCCCGGCCCGGACCGGTCACCGAGCCCCGGTCAGACCCTGGGCGGCGCGGGCCGGCCCCTGGCACCGGGGTCCGACCCGACCGCACTGACCAGCGCCGGCCCCGGCCTCGCGGACCCGGGCGCCGCCACCGAGCTGCGCCCCGCGTTCGGTCAGGCCCCGGTCGCGCCGCAGGCCTCCTACGGCTACCCGCCGGTCAACGAGCAGCAGACCCACGGCTACGGCCTGCCGCCGCAGTCCCCGTTCCCCTCGAACCCGTCCGCCTGAGGACTCCCGAAACACCCGGGACACCCGGGACACCCCGGATGCCCGGGACACCCGGGACACCCTGGACGACTGGCACACCCTGGACACCGGGACACCCGGCACCCCCAGGGCCCCGAGGCCCCCGAGGTCCCAGGGGCCGGACGAAACGCAAGGGGCCTCCCCCGCGACCCGCGAGGGAGGCCCCTTGCCCGTACCCGCGGACGGACGGCCCGCTACCGCTGCTCCCACGGCGGCCGCGGCGGCCTGGACGGGTAGCCCGGCCCCGACCCCGGCCGCTCCGGCCCTGCCCCCGGCCCCGGCCGCTCCCCGCCCGGCCGCTCCGGCGGCGGCCCCAGCGGCCGGTCGCTGTCCGGCGGCGGCGGGGTGGGCCGGTGGTGCGGCCCGGGCCGTGCCGTGAGGCGCCCGCGCAGGTTGTCGGCGGCCAGCACGTCGGCCCACCGCTCGGGGTACTCGGCGGGCGCGTCCACGTCGTCCGCCTCGTCCTCGCCCCACTCCTCCTCGACACCCTCGGCCAGTCCCAGCTCGCGGGCGCGCCGGGCCCGTTCGACGGCCCGTCGGGCGGCGACCTCGCGGACCACGGCGGCGGCCGCCTCCTCGTGGGCGCGCTCGTTCTCGGCGCGGGCGTCCGCGGTCTCCAGGGTGGGCCAGCGACGGTCTATGGCGGCGTTCATCGCGGCGCCGATGAGCACCGCGAGGGCCACCACGAAGATCCACAGCAGTACGGCCACCGGTGCCGCCAGTGAGCCGTACACCGAGGGGACCTCGACCGAGCTGACCAGGTAGATCCGCAGGCCGACGCTGCAGAAGACCAGAACCACCAGGGCGACCAGCGCACCGGGGATGTCCTCGCGCCAGGGCGTGGAGACCGGCACGGCCAGGTGGTAGAGGGTGGTGAGGGAGACGATCAGCAGCAGGATCGCGACCGGCCAGTAGGCGGCGCTGATGACCCCCGCGAGGCCCGACACGGCGTTCTCGATCAGTCCGGGCCCGGCCATCATCAGCGGCAGCACCAGGGAGCCGATGACGAGGGCGCCGAGGTAGAGGCCGAGCGACATG
This sequence comes from Kitasatospora sp. NPDC059648, assembly GCF_042734825.1. Taxonomy (NCBI): domain Bacteria; kingdom Bacillati; phylum Actinomycetota; class Actinomycetes; order Kitasatosporales; family Streptomycetaceae; genus Kitasatospora; species Kitasatospora sp. NPDC059648. The sequence goes on from NZ_JBHWDU010000115.1 coordinate 5,755, forward strand.
AGCCGGGTCTTCACGATGCCCCGCTTGCCGTCCAGCCCGTACATCACGGTGATGGTGTCGATGAAGATGTAGAGCGCCCGGGATCCGGACCACAGCGACAGCAGGAAGCCGATCGAGATCAGGTCCGGCCGGGTGTGGTCGAAGACCTGGTTGAGCAGCGGTTTGACGACCTCGTTGACGGAGGAGTCGGACAGCACCGTCCCGGAGGCCGAGACGATGTCGTGCTTGAGCCGGTCGATGGTGCCGGCGCCGACGAACTTGTCGAGGTAGCCGAGGGTGGCCGCCAGGCCGAGCAGCAGCGGTGGGATCGACAGCAGGGTGAAGAAGGCCGCCTCCGCGGCGAGGCCGGTGACCCGGTACTCGACGCAGGTGTTGGTGGTGTCCTTGACCAAGTCCCACACCGTACGGCGCCAGGTGGCCCGTTTGGCCGCGCGCCGGGAGCCCTTGCCCCGACGCCGGGACGGCCGCTCGGGGTTCGGTCTGCTCGTATCGCCTGCTGCTTGCACAGCGCTAACGGTATCGGGCCGGGGCGCTGCGCTTGATCTCCCCCGGGGTACGGGCGCGTGCGCACCGCGGCCGCGGACGCCCGGCGGGGAGCGGCGGGAACGGTCAGCCGTCCCGCATGTCGAAACCACAGCGTCCATCATCCGGACGTTAGTGGACCGCGAGTCCCGCGCCGTGCGAATCTCTTGCCATGCCTAGCGCCGGAACCACCCTAGTAGGTCGACTCCACGTCGATCTCCTTCGCGTGTCCAGCGCCATCTGTCCGGTGACCTGAGCCCCCACCCCGCCGCACCACCGCACCCGGCGCCGATCCGACCGCCCATCCCCGCACGAGCGGATGCGCAGGCGCCCGCCCGGCCCGGTCACTGCTCTCCCGGCCCTGAGAAACCCGCAGGTCACAGCAGCCCCACACGGCCGAGCACGCTCCGCGACCGACCCGGCGTCAGCGCCACCTGCCCCGAAGGACTTCAGCATGGCCACCTCTCCCGAGACCGCCGAGCCCACGGCCGACCGCGCCGCCGCGCGCCGCCCCGCAGCGGCTCGCAAGGTGACCCGCCACCGTGGCGAGGGCCAGTGGGGCATGGGCCACTACACCCCCCTGAACGCCAACGAGCAGATCAAGAAGGACGACGACGGTCTCAACGTGCGGACACGCATTGAGACGATCTACGCGCACCGGGGCTTCGACTCGATCGACCCCGCCGACCTGCGCGGCCGGATGCGCTGGTGGGGGCTCTACACCCAGCGCAAGGAGGGCATCGACGGCGGCAAGACCGCGATCCTGGACCCGCACGAGCTGGACGCCGAGTACTTCATGATGCGCGTGCGCATCGACGGGGGCCGGCTGACGGTCCCCCAGCTGCGGGCCGTCGCGGAGGTCTCCGAGCAGTACGCCCGGGGCACCGCCGACCTGACCGACCGGCAGAACATCCAGTACCACTGGATCCGGATCGAGGACGTCCCGGCGATCTGGCGGAAGCTGGAGGCCGTCGGCCTGTCCACCACCGAGGCCTGCGGCGACACCCCGCGCGCCGTCCTCGGCTCCCCGGTGGCCGGCGTCGCCTGGGACGAGATCATCGACGGCACCCCGGCGATCGAGGAGATCCAGCGCCGCTTCATCGGCAACCCGGAGTTCTCCAACCTGCCGCGCAAGTTCAAGGCAGCCATCTCGGGCTCCCCGCTGCTGGACGTCGCGCACGAGATCAACGACGTCTCCTTCGTCGGCGTGGTCCACCCCGAGCACGGCCCGGGCTTCGACCTGTGGGTCGGCGGCGGCCTGTCCACCAACCCCAAGCTGGGCGTGCGGCTGGGCGCCTGGGTCCCCCTGGAGCAGGTGCCGGACGTCTTCGGCGGCGTGATCGGCGTCTTCCGCGACTACGGCTACCGGCGCCTGCGCAACCGCGCCCGGCTGAAGTTCCTGGTCGCCGACTGGGGCGTGGAGAAGTTCCGCCGGGTGCTGGAAGGCGAGTACCTGAAGACCCGACTGATCGACGGCCCCGCGCCCGCCGAGCCCGTCGCCCGCTGGCGCGACCACGTCGGCGTCCACCGGCAGCGGGACGGCCGCTACTACATCGGCTTCGCCCCGCGCGTCGGCCGGGTCGACGGCAAGCTGCTCGGCCGGATCGCCGACCTCGCCGCCGCCCACGGCAGCGACCGGGTGCGCACCACCACCGAGCAGAAGATGCTGATCCTCGACATCGCCGAGGAGCACGTCGAGTCGGTGGTGGCAGGCCTGGAGGCGCTCGACCTGCGGGTCGCCCCCTCGCCGTTCCGCCGCGGCACCATGGCCTGCACCGGCATCGAGTACTGCAAGCTCGCCATCGTCGAGACCAAGGAGCGCGGCCGCTCCCTGATCGACGAGCTCGAACAGCGCCTCCCGGACTTCGCCGAGCCGCTGACCATCAACATCAACGGCTGCCCGAACGCCTGCGCCCGCATCCAGGTCGCCGACATCGGCCTCAAGGGCCAGCTCGTCACCGACGAGCACGGCAACCAGGTCGAGGGCTACCAGGTGCACCTGGGCGGCGCGCTCGGCCTGGAGGCCGGCTTCGGCCGCAAGGTCCGCGGCCTCAAGGTCACCAGCGCCGGCCTGCCCGACTACGTCGAGCGCCTGCTGACCCGCTACCAGGCCGACCGCACCGAGGGCGAGCGCTTCGCCCAGTGGACGGCCCGCGCCACCGAGGAGCAGCTCTCGTGAACGAGCACAGCGAGCGGACCGGAGGAGCACGCCGTGTTTCGCGACGCGAACGCCGAGCGCACCGAGGTCGGCGATGAGTGAACGAGCCGCGCCCTTCTTCTGCCCGTACTGCGGGGACGAGGACCTGCGCCCGTCCGAGGCCGGCCCCGGCGCCTGGGAGTGCCACGGGTGCCGCCGCGCCTTCCAGCTGAAGTTCCTCGGCCTGCTGTCACCGACCAACGGGGGTACGTCCCATGAGCAGCACCGCGACTGACCACGAGGAGATCGCCGTCCGGGCCGGCCGCGAGCTGGAGGAGGCCACGGCGCAGGAGGTCCTGCGCTGGGCCGCCGACACCTTCGGCAAGCGGTTCTGCGTGACCTCCTCGATGGAGGACGCGGTGGTCGCCCACCTCGCCGCCTCGGTGTTCCCCGGCGTGGACGTGGTGTTCCTGGACACCGGCTACCACTTCGCGGAGACCATCGGCACCCGGGACGCGGTGGCGGCGACCATGCCGGTCAACGTCATCACGCTCACCCCGCTGCGGACCGTGGCCGAGCAGGACGCCGAGTACGGGCCGAACCTGCACGACCGCGACCCGGACCTGTGCTGCTCGCTGCGCAAGGTCGAGCCGCTGAGTCGCGGCCTCGGCGGCTACGACGCCTGGGCCACCGGACTGCGCCGCGACGAGTCCCCGACCCGGGCGAACACCCCCGTGGTCTCCTGGGACCCGAAGCACCGCAAGGTCAAGATCGCCCCGATCGCCCGGTGGACGCAGGAGGACGTGGACGCCTACGTCGCCGCCAACGGCGTGCTGCTCAACCCGCTGCTGTGGGAGGGCTACACCTCGATCGGCTGCTCGCCGCTGTCCTGCACCCGCAAGCCGGGCGAGGGTGAGGACGCCCGGGCCGGCCGCTGGTCCGGCTCCGGCAAGACCGAGTGCGGCATCCACCTCTGACCCCCCACCACTTCTCGCGTAAGGAAAGAACCGTGACAGCTGACACACTGAGTCGCCGCGGCTCCGTCGGGGGCACTGCGGCGGCCCCCGCGGCCGCCCCCTGCGAGCGCGGCGCCACCGTGTGGCTGACCGGGCTGCCGAGCGCGGGCAAGACCACCCTCGCCTTCGCGCTGGCCGAGCGGCTGCGCGCCGAGGGCCACAAGGTCGAGGTCCTGGACGGCGACGAGATCCGCGAGTTCCTCTCCAAGGGCCTCGGCTTCTCCCGCGAGGACCGGCACACCAACGTCACCCGGATCGGCTTCGTCGCCGAGAAGCTCGCCGCCAACGGCGTCAAGGTGCTCGCCCCGGTGATCGCCCCGTTCGCCGACTCCCGCACCGCGGTGCGCGAGCGGCACGCGGCGGCGGGCACCGAGTTCCTGGAGGTCCACGTCGCCACCCCGGTCGAGCTGTGCGCCGAGCGGGACGTCAAGGGCCTGTACGCCAAGCAGGCGGCCGGCGAGATCTCCGGCCTGACCGGCGTCGACGACCCGTACGAGGCCCCGGAGGCCCCGGAGCTGCGGATCCAGACGCAGGGCCGCGAGGTCGCCGACTCCGCCGCCGAACTGCACGCCTTCCTGACCGAGAGGGGCCTCGCATGACCACCGCGACCGACAGTCCGGTCCGCACCGACGCCCGGGGTGAGAATTCGGGGGGCTCCTTCGCGCTGTCCCACCTGGACGCGCTGGAGGCCGAGTCGGTGCACATCTTCCGCGAGGTCGCGGGGGAGTTCGAGCGCCCGGTGATCCTGTTCTCCGGCGGCAAGGACTCCATCCTCATGCTGCACCTGGCGCTCAAGGCCTTCGCGCCCGCCGCCGTCCCCTTCTCGCTGCTGCACGTCGACACCGGGCACAACTTCCCCGAGGTGCTCGCCTACCGCGACCGGGTCGTGGCCGAGCACAACCTGCGCCTGCACGTCGCCCACGTCCAGGACTTCATCGACGACGGCCGGCTGCGCGAGCGCCCCGACGGCACCCGCAACCCGCTGCAGACCGTCCCGCTGCTCGACGCCATCGAGAAGAACCGCTTCGACGCCGTGTTCGGCGGCGGCCGCCGGGACGAGGAGAAGGCCCGCGCCAAGGAGCGCGTCTTCTCCCTGCGCGACGAGTTCGGCGCCTGGGACCCGCGCCGCCAGCGCCCCGAGCTGTGGTCGCTGTACAACGGCCGGCACGCGGTCGGCGAGCACGTGCGGGTCTTCCCGCTGTCCAACTGGACCGAGCTGGACGTCTGGCAGTACATCGAACGCGAGGGCATCGAGCTGCCGGAGATCTACTACGCCCACGAGCGGGACGTCTTCTCCCGGGGGGGCATGTGGCTGACCGCCGGCGAGTGGGGCGGCCCCAAGGACGGTGAGCCGGTCGAGCGGCGCATGGTCCGCTACCGCACCGTCGGCGACATGTCCTGCACCGGCGCCGTCGACTCCGACGCCACCACCATCGAGGCCGTGATCGCCGAGATCGCCGCCAGCCGCCTCACCGAGCGCGGCGCCACCCGCGCCGACGACAAGCTGTCCGAGGCCGCGATGGAAGACCGCAAGCGCGAGGGGTACTTCTAATGAGCACGACCATCGAGGCCGGCGCCACCTCCCTGCTGCGCTTCGCCACCGCCGGTTCCGTCGACGACGGCAAGTCCACCCTGGTCGGCCGGCTGCTGCACGACTCCAAGTCGGTGCTCGCCGACCAGCTGGAGGCTGTCGAGCGCGTCTCCCTGGGCCGCGGCCAGGAGGCGCCCGACCTCGCTCTGCTCACCGACGGCCTGCGGGCCGAGCGCGAGCAGGGCATCACCATCGACGTCGCCTACCGCTACTTCGCCACCCCCCGGCGGCGGTTCATCCTCGCCGACACCCCGGGGCACGTGCAGTACACCCGCAACATGGTGACCGGCGCCTCCACCGCCGAGCTCGCCGTCGTCCTGGTCGACGCCCGCAACGGCGTGGTCGAGCAGACCCGCCGGCACGCGGCCGTCGCCGCCCTGCTGCGGGTTCCGCACGTCGTGCTGGCCGTCAACAAGATGGACCTGGTCGACTACGCCGAGCCCGTCTTCGCCGCCATCGCCGAGGAGTTCAGCGCCTACGCCGCCTCCCTCGGCATCAAGGACGTCCTCGCCGTCCCGATCTCGGCCCTCGCCGGGGACAACGTCGTCGAGCCGTCCGCGCACATGGACTGGTACGGCGGCCCGACCCTGCTGGAGCACCTGGAGACCGTGCCGGTCGGCAGCGACCCGAGCGCCGAGCCCGCCCGCTTCCCGGTCCAGTACGTGATCCGCCCGCAGACCGAGGAGCACCCCGACTACCGCGGCTACGCGGGCCAGCTGGCCTCCGGGGTGCTGCGGATCGGCGACGCCGTCACCGTGCTGCCCTCCGGCCTGACCACCACCGTCGCCGGGATCGACGCCCTCGGCCGCGAGAGCGAGATCGCCTGGGCGCCGCAGTCGGTCACCCTCCGGCTCGCCGACGACCTCGACGTCTCCCGCGGCGACCTGATCGCCGCCGGGGCGGCGCCCGTCCCGACCAAGGACATCGAGGCGACGGTCAGCCACCTCAACGAGCGCCCGCTGCGCGCCGGGGACAAGGTGCTGCTCAAGCACACCACCCGCACCGTGCGCGCTCTGGTCAAGGAGGTCTCCTACCGGATCGACATCACTGCGCCGATCAGCGGAGGGCGTCTCGCACGCCGTTCCGCCCCCGAGGGGCTGAACGTCAACGACATCGGCCACGTGAAGCTGCGCACGGCCGAGCCGCTGGCCCTCGACGACTACACCGACAACCGCCGCACCGGCTCGTTCCTGCTGATCGACCCGGCCGACGGCGCGACCCTCACCGCCGGCATGGCGGGCGAGGCCTTCGAGACCGTACGCGGTGACGACGCTACCGACGCATCCGGAGAGGAGGACTGGGTCTGATGCCCAGCGAGGCGTTCTCGGGCATGGACAAGGAAGGCGGCCGCATCGGCAGCGGCGTCCTCGGCAGCGGCCAGGGCGGCCTGACCCGATGTGTGGGCCGACGGGGCTGAGCACCGCCCCGTCACCGGGCCGCGCCCCAACCGCCGCCCGGCCTGCCCCGGCACCGACGTGCCGCGCGCACCACTTCCGACCATCCACCCGGGACCGCCTCCTGACGGTCCGTCCACGAACAGGACTCTCCACCATGGCACCCAGCCCGACCCCCTCCCATGCCTTCGTCCGCCCCAACGCCGGGCGGATCAGACGCTCCGCCGCGGCCGCCCTCGCCGGCCTGACCGCCGTCGCCCTGCTGTCGGCCTGCGGCTACGGCTCCAAGGCCGCCGGCAGCGGCTCCGGTGGCTCCGCCGACACGGCCGCCGCGGCCGGGGCCTCGGGCGTCAAGCTGTCCTCCCCGACGGTGAAGATCGGCTACTTCGCCAACCTGACCCATGGCACCGCCCTGGTCGGCCTCCAGGAGGGCATCTTCCAGAAGGAGTTGGGCGCCACCCAGATCAAGACCCAGGTCTTCAACGCGGGCCCGGCCGAGATCGAGGCGCTCAACGCCGGCTCCATCGACATCGGCTGGATCGGGCCCTCCCCGGCGATCAACGGCTACACCAAGTCCGACGGCAAGTCCCTGAAGATCATCGGCGGTTCGGCCTCCGGCGGGGTCAAGCTGGTGGTCAACCCGGAGAAGATCCCCTCGCTGGACGACCTCAGGGGCAAGAAGATCGCCACCCCGCAACTGGGCAACACCCAGGACGTGGCCCTGCTCAACTACCTGGCGGGCAAGGGCTACAAGGTGGACGCGGCGTCCGGCGCGGGCGACGTCTCGGTGGTGCGCACCGACAACAAGGTCACCCCCGACGCCTACCGGCAGGGCTCCATCGACGGCGCCTGGGTGCCCGAGCCCACCGCCTCCAAGCTGGTCACCCTCGGCGCGAAGGTCCTGCTCAACGAGAAGGACGTCTGGCCGGACAAGAAGTTCGTGATCACCAACATCATCGTCTCGCAGAAGTTCCTCAAGGAGCACCCGGACGTGGTGGAGGCCGTGCTGCGCGGCTCGGTGAACACCAACGCCTTCATCAAGGCCGATCCCGCCAAGGCCAAGGCCGACGCCAACGAGGCGATCAAGAAGGAGGCCGGCAACGCCCTGGAGCCGGCCGTCCTCGACCCGGCCTGGGGCGACATCGACTTCCTGGACGACCCGCTGGCCGGCACCCTGCAGGCCGAGGCCGACCACGCCGTGACCGCCGGGCTCCTCAAGAAGCCCAACCTCAACGGCATCTACGACCTCACCCTGCTGAACAAGGTCCTCGCGGCCAAGGGCCAGGCGCCCGTGGCGGACGCCGGACTCGGCGCCAAGTAGCGCCGAGTAGCGCCGACTGGCGCCAGCCGTACGGAAGTCCGCCCCAGAATCCGCGGTCCGGTCCCCCGCCCGCCCGGTCGATCCCCGATCGATGCCCACCGGGCGGGCCGGGGCCGGACCCCGGCCCCCGCTTCGCAGTCCTTTCCCTCCCTGCCCGCCGACGGCCGGGAGGAGCCCATGACCACTCAGCAGGAGGTCCCCGATGACCCCGGCACCGACCACCGAGGCCGACGCCCCCGCCCTCGGCACCGACGGCGGCGCGCCCGCCGTCCGGATCTCGCACGTGCACAAGTCCTTCGGCCGCCCGGGCGCCCGCACCCACGTGCTGGACGACATCACCCTCGACGTCGCGCCCGGCGAGTTCGTCACCCTGCTCGGCGCCTCGGGCTGCGGCAAGTCCACCCTGCTCAACCTGGTCGCCGGCCTCGACGAGCCCAGCCGCGGCAGCATCGAGGTGCCCGGCGGCCGCCCCGCCCTGATGTTCCAGGAGCACGCCCTGTTCCCCTGGCTCACCGCCGGGAAGAACATCGAGCTGGCCCTCAAGCTGGCCGGCGTCCCCCGCCCCGAGCGCCGCGCCGAGGCCGAGCGCCTGCTCGAACTCGTCCGCCTGGGCGGCGCGTACGGCAAGCGGGTGCACGAGCTGTCCGGCGGCATGCGCCAACGCGTGGCGATGGCCCGCGCCCTCGCCCAGGGCAGCAGGGTGCTGCTGATGGACGAGCCGTTCGCCGCGCTCGACGCCATCACCCGCGACGTGCTGCACGACGAGATCACCCGCATCTGGGCCGAACGGCAGCTGTCCGTCCTGTTCGTCACCCACAACGTGCGCGAGGCCGTGCGCCTGGCCCAGCGCGTCGTCCTGCTCTCCTCCCGGCCCGGCCGGGTCGCCCGCGAGTGGCGGATCGACCTGCCGCAGCCGCGCCGCATCGAGTCCTCCGGCGTCGCCGACCTGTCCATCGAGATCACCGAAGAACTGCGTGGGGAGATCCGTCGCCATGTCCAGCACTGACACCGCCCCCGCCAGGAACGACGGCGACACCGCCGAGGTCGGTGCGGGCCTGGACGCCCTGGACTCCGTCGCCGCCCAACGCAGTTCGCTCGGCGAGGTGCTGCGCACCAAGGCGCTGCCGCCGCTGATCGGCGTGCTGGTGGTGCTGGCGCTGTGGCAGGGCGCGTACAGCCTCCACCTCACCTCCTCGTACAAGCTGCCCAGCCCCGCCGACGTCTGGCACTCCCTCCAGGACCTCTGGTACCAGGGCACGCTGTTCTCGATCGTCTGGAACAGCGTGTGGCGCGGCCTGTCCGGCTTCCTGCTCGCCGTCCTCATCGGCACCCCGATCGGCCTGGTCGTCGCCCGGGTCAAGCCGGTGCGCACCGCGATCGGCCCGGTGCTCCAGGGCCTGCAGTCGCTGCCCTCGGTCGCGTGGGTCCCGGCCGCCGTCATCTGGCTCGGCATCAACGACTCGATGATGTACGCGGTGATCCTGCTGGGCGCCGTCCCCTCCATCGCCAACGGGCTGGTGGCCGGCATCGACCAGGTGCCGCCGCTGTTCCTGCGGGCCGGGCGCACCATCGGCGCCACCGGCCTGGCCGGCGCCCGGCACGTGCTCATCCCCGCCGCGCTGCCCGGCTACCTGGCCGGACTCAAGCAGGGCTGGGCGTTCTCCTGGCGCTCGCTGATGGCGGCGGAACTCGTCGCCTCCTCCCCCGACCTCGGGCGGGGCCTCGGCCGGTTCCTGGAGGACCAGCGGGAGTTCTCCGACATGTCCGGGGTGCTGCTCGGCATCATCCTCATCCTCTTCGTCGGCATCGCCATCGAGCTGCTGGTGTTCACCCCGGTCGAGCGCCGGGTGCTGCGCAACCGCGGCCTGCTGGCCCCCGCCAAGTGAGGCCCTGATGACGCCCCCCGCCCTGCTGCTCATCGCCCACGGCAGCCGCGACCCGCGGCACGCCGCGACCGTCGCCGCCCTGGTCGAGCAGGTGCGGGCACAGCGGCCCGCCCTGGAGGTCGCCACCGCCTACCTGGACCACTGCGCGCCGCGGATCCCCCAGGTGGTCAGCCGGCTGACGGACGCGGTGGCCGTGCCGCTGCTGCTGAACCGGGCCTTCCACGCCAAGCACGACATCCCCGCCGCGCTGCGCGCCGCCGGTGCCGGACTTCCGGTCGCCGACGTGCTGGGGCCCTCGCCGCTGCTGCTCGCGGCCCTGGACCGGCGCCTCGCCGAGGCCGGGCTCGACGTCCACTCGGCCGCCGTCCGCTCCCGCACGGGCGTGGTGCTGGCCGCGGCCGGCTCCTCCGACCCGGCCGCCGACGCCGCCACCCGCGCCGTCGCCGCCGAGTGGCGCCGCACCCGCGGCTGGGCCGCCGTCGAGGTCGCCTACGCCTCGGCCTCCGGGCCGCGCGTGCCGGACGCCCTCGCCGCCCTGCACGCCGCAGGTGCCGAGCGCACCGCCGTCGCCCCCTACCTGCTCGCCCCGGGCCTGCTCCCGGACCGCATAGCGGCGGCAGCGGGCGGCGCCGACGTCCTGGCCGCCCCCCTCGGCCCGGTACCCGAGCTGGCCGCCCTGCTGCTGCAGCGCTACGACCAGGCCTGCCGGGCGGCGGCGACGGTCCCGGCGCTCACCGCCTGAGTCCCGAGTCGCCTCAAGCGCAGTCCAGGATGCCGTGCTCGCTGAGATCAGGGGCATGACGCGCCACTCGGCGTCGCGATCGCCCGGCTGTCGGATCACGGCGCGTGGGAGCCCCGACGGCGCGCGGCCGGGGCCGCGCGCCGTGAGGGGTGGGCCCTCCGGTGGAGGTTCGGCCGGGCGGGTTCAGGCCGGGAGGTTCCACTTCTGGTTGGCGGCGCCGTTGCAGTCCCAGATGCCCAGCTGGTTGCCGTTGGCGGTGGAGAAGCCGAGGTCGTCCAGGCAGCGGCCGGACTGCGGGTTGAGCAGGGAGCCGTCGGCGCGGGGCTGCCACTGCTGGGCGCCGGTGCCGTTGCAGTCGTAGATCTGCACCCGGGTGGCGTTGCCGGTGTTGCCGCCCTGGACGTCCAGGCACCTGCCGAGGGCGCGGAGGGTGCCGTCGGCGCCGATCTTCCACTGCTGGGCGGTGTTGCCGAGGCAGTCCCAGATCTGGACGGGGGTGCCGTTCGCGACACTGCCACCGCGCACGTCCACGCACTTGTTCACGTAGCCCGTGATCTGGCCGACCGGACCCGCCGGGACGGCGGAGCCGGACACGATCCAGCCGTAGACCGGCAGCGCCGGCCAGAAGCACCCCGCGCCGGCGCTGGTGTTGCCGGTGGCCCAACCGCTGCTCGTCCCGGAGTAGTCGGGGATCCCATTGGTGCCGATGCTCTGGCACTGGCCCACGACCCGCCAGGTCTGCATCGGGTCGATGCCCGAACAGGTTCCGACGAAGCCGTTGCCGCTCCTGGCGACGGAACAGCTCCCTGCCGCCAGGGCCTGGCCGGTCGGTGCGGACGAGGCGCTCCGGGCGGCGCTCTCGGTGGCACCGGCGGTCGGGGCGGTGAGCGCGGCGGCTCCCGCGAGCAGGGTGGTGGCGAACACGGCGGCGGTACGGCGCATGGCAAGGCCCTTCCGGGAGCGGTGAACCGGTCAACCCGCATATGGAGCACCTGTGATGACGATGCGACGATTGTGCGGGCCGCGTGGAAGCCTCGGGCACGACGGGTCGGCGGTCAACGGGCAGGACGGAGATCACGCCACCGGTCCGTCCACGGAGGGCAGGTGTGCACCATGGAGCGGGAAGGGCCCCGGCAGGCCGGGCCGACCGACGATCCGGCCGGATCGCGCAGGGCCCGGCAGGGCCGGTCAGACCCGGCGCAGTGTGAAGCCGTCGCCCGGGTGGCCGGCGTTGGCGTCGGCCAGGCCGCCGGAGAGCTGGTAGAGGGCGCCGGCGGGGCCGGTGGTGACGGCGGTGGGGGTGGGGTCGGCCGAGGGGTGGACGGCGGTGAGGCGGGCGGTGCGCCAGTGGTCGTCGGAGCGCAGTTCGACCTCGGCGTCGCGGCCGGCGCCGAAGAAGGCGTTGGTGACGCCCTCGATGGTCCCGTCGGGGCGGCCGAAGATGCCGTCGAGGTGGAGCAGCGCCCCGCCGTCGGCGATCTCGACCCTGCGCACGGCCGCCGGGTCCCCCAGCGGGAGCTGCCACAGGGTGCCGTCGTCCCACTTGCCGAGGACGAGCCGGCCGTCGCGGTAGGCGATGCCGTTGAGGCCGTAGGCGCCGGGGGCGGGGGCGAGGCGGTCGTCACGCAGCAGGACGGAGCCGGTGCCGTCCGGGTCGACCCGGTAGACGATCGGAGCGAAGGAGTCGGTGACGTAGGCGGTGCCGTCGGGGGCGACGGCGATGTCGTTGGCGAGGTGGCTGCCGCCGTCCCCGGCGGCGGCGGCCAGGTCGGTGTAGTAGAGGCGGCGGCCGGTGTCCAGGTCGTAGGCGGCGATGCCGGCGAGCCGGCCGAGGGTGGCGGGGCCGCTGCGCTCGCCGATGCCGTTGTCGAGGTTGGTGACCAGGATGCGACGGTGGGGCTGGTCGATCCGCAGGCCGGCGATCTCGGTCAGGGTGGCGGGGTCGTCGATCAGGGTGCGGACCGTGCCGTCGAGGGCGACGGCGGAGACGGTGCCGTGCCGCATCGAGCCGACCAGGAAGCGGCGGTGGGCCTGGTCCCAGACGGCGGTCTCGGGCACCAGGGTGGGGGCGTGGCCGGTGATCACGGCGGGGGCCGGGCAGTGGGCGGCCGCGGCGGCGGGTAGCGTACCGGCGGCGCCGAGCAGGGCGGCGGCCGCGAGGGCGACCACGGCACGGCGCACGGTGCGGTTCTGACGGTTCATCATGGACTCCTCGGAGCTGGCTCGCGCTGTCGTGATCAAGCCTGCCGCTCGGGCCGGGGCCGCAGCAGTGCGTGGGGATACTGGTAGTTCGACCACCAGGAAGGACGGGGGACATGGACGAGCCGGAGGAGCGCCGCACGGAGTTGTCGGGCTTCCTGCGCAGCCGCCGGGCCCGGTTGACGCCGCAGGAGGTGGGTCTGGCGCCGGGGGTCCGGCGGCGCACTCCGGGGCTGCGGCGGGAGGAGTTGGCGCTGCTGGCCGGGGTGGGGGTGACCTGGTACACGTGGCTGGAGCAGGGGCGGGACATCCATCCGTCGCCCGAGGTGCTGGCGAGCCTGGCCCGGACGCTGCGGCTGGACCGGGCGGAGACGGCCTACCTGTTCCGGCTGGCGGGCAGCCATCCGCTGGACGGGGAGGTGGGCGCGCCCGCGGAGGTGCCGGCGCCGCTGCTGCGGCTGATGCACGCGCAGTGGCCTGCGCCGGCCTGGGTGATGGACGCCAACTGGGACCTGCGGGCGTGGAATCCCGGCGCGGACGCGCTGTTCGAGCTGTCCGGGCGGCCGCCGCAGGAGTGCAACCTGGCCTGGGTGGTGTTCGGCAACGCGGTGCACCGCCGCCGGGTGGAGCACTGGGAGCAGCACGCCCGCCGTTTCCTGGCCCAGCTGCGGGCGGCGTACGCGGAGCGCGGCGGGGAGGCGACGGCGGTGGGCCGGCACCTGGGCCGGATGATCCAGCACGTGCGGGGCGAGCACCCGGAGGCGGACCGCTGGCTGGACGAGCACCAGGTCGCGGAGCGCTCCGGAGCCGAGAAGGTGCTCCGGCACGAGGAGTTGGGCGTGCTGCGGATCGACCAGCACGTGCTGCTGGCGGCGGAGGGGCTGCAGCTGATCGTGATGTCGCCGCGTGACGCGGAGACGGCGGAGCGGTTGCGCCGGCTGGCCCCGACGCCCGCCGCGGTGTAGCCGCCCGGCCCGAGGAGGGTCTGGCGCCCCGGGGGGGCCCCCCGGGGGCGCGCCCCCGGGGCGCGGGGCATGGGGGGGGGGTTCGCATGATGTTTGGGGGGCGCGGGGCGAGCCCGAAGGCCCCCAGGTTGGCGGTT